>NZ_CP029011.1:0-87500 GCF_003214255.1 Candidatus Karelsulcia muelleri | reverse complement strand
CTTTAAATGAATAGCTGCTTCCAAGCTAACATCCTAGCTATCATCGTAAATGAACTTCGTTTCTTCAACTTAGTATATACTTTGGGGCCTTAGCTGTTGGTCTGGGTTGTTTCCCTCTCGGACCTGGACCTTAGCACCCAGGCCCTCACTATTGTGTAACATATTCCAGCATTCGGAGTTTGTCAAGAATTAGTAGACGATGAAGTCCCCTCATCTAATCAGTAGCTCTACCTCTGTAATATTTTTACACAATGCTGCACCTAAATGCATTTCGGGGAGTACGAGCTATCTCCGAGTTTGATTAGCCTTTCACTCCTACCCACAGGTCATCCGAAAACTTTTCAACGTTTACCAGTTCGGTCCTCCACTATGTTTTACCATAGCTTCAACCTGCCCATGGGGAGATCACTCGGTTTCGCGTCTAATTATCCCGACTCCTTGCATATTTAATACTCGCTTTCGCTCCGGCTCCATAACTTAATTATTTAACCTTGCCGGAATAATTAACTCGTAGGTTCATTATGCAAAAGGCACGACGTTACTTTATAAAAAAGCTTCGACTGCTTGTAAGCGGATGGTTTCAGGATCTCTTTCACTCTTCTCTTCGAAGTTCTTTTCACCTTTCCCTCACGGTACTAGTTCACTATCGGTCTCTGACAAGTATTTAGCCTTCCCAGATGGTCCTGGTCAATTCAAACAGGATTTCACGTGTCCCGTTTTACTCAGGATCCTACTATGTTAGTATTATATTTCATATACAGGTCTTTCACCTTCTATGGATATTTATTCCAAAATATTTTATTATATAATAATTAATCAATCTTATAGTCCTATAACCCCATTATAGCAAATAATAGTTTGGGCTTTTCTGGTTTCGCTCGCCGCTACTTACAGAATCACTTTTGTTTTCTTTTCCTCTGGTTACTTAGATGTTTCAGTTCTCCAGGTTTCCCTCAAAATGAGGCTGAATTTTCAGATTCAGCGAGTTCCCTCATTCGGAAATTTGTGGATCATTTTTTCTGAGCTAATCACCACAACTTATCGCAGCTTCTCACGTCCTTCATCGTCTTTCAGAGCCAAGGCATCCACCATCCGCTCTTCTTTGCTTCTTCAATTTAAATTTTCTTCTCTTTCATCCTTCCTTACTTACTTCCTTCCTTTCATCCCTACCTCCTTTCATCCTTCCTTTCATCCTTACCTCCTTACCTACCTTCCTTCTTTTCTCCTACTCCTTCTACCCAATCCCTCCACCTCCTTTACTACTAACTTTTTCAGTGGAGAATATCGGATTTGAACCGATGACCTTCTGATTGCAAAACAGATGCTCTAGCCATCTGAGCTAATTCCCCATTGATAAGTAGTCTCGAGCGGATTTGAACCGCTGGCCTCTACATTATCAGTGTAGCGCTCTCACCAACTGAGCTACGAGACTTTTTATTTATCTAATATATAATATATATTATATAATATAATAAATAAAAGTCTCAAAATTTTTTAAAAGCATTAAAAGGATTTTCTATAAAATTTTTATCCTCTAAAAACAGAGATGTTCCAGCCGCACCTTCCGGTACGGCTACCTTGTTACGACTTAGCCCTAGTTATTAGACTTACCTTAGGCAGTTTCCTTCTATAAAGGTCACCGATTTTAGGTACTTCCAACTTCCATGGCTTGACGGGCGGTGTGTACAAGGCCCGGGTACATATTCACCGCGCCATGGCTGATGCACGATTACTAGCGATTCCAGCTTCATAGAGTCGAGTTGCAGACTCCAATCCGAACTTAGATCGGCTTTAAAGATTTGCTTCTGGTCACCCAGTTGCTGCCTTTTGTACCGACCATTGTAACACGTGTGTGGCCCAAAACATAAGGGCCGTGATGATTTGACGTCGTCCCCGCCTTCCTCTCGGCTTACGCCGGCAGTCTTATTAGAGTCCCCAACATTACTTGATGGTAACTAATAATAAGGGTTGCGCTCGTTCAAAGACTTAACCTCACACCTCACGGCACGAGCTGACGACAACCATGCAGCACCTTGTACTCCGTCTAATGACTAAATTGTTTCCAATTTATTCGTAATACATTTAAGTTTTGGTAAGGTTCCTCGCGTATCATCGAATTAAACCACATGCTCCACCGATTGTGCGGACCCCCGTCAATTCCTTTGAGTTTCAACCTTGCGGTCGTACTCCTCAGGTGGATCACTTATCACTTTCGCTTGACCACTGAATTATTCTCCAATAGTTAGTGATCATCGTTTACGGCATGGACTACCAGGGTATCTAATCCTGTTTGCTACCCATGCTTTCGTGCCTCAGTGTCAGTCTAGGTTTAGTAACCTGCTTGCGCTATCGGTGTTCTGTGTGATCTCTATGCATTTCACCGCTCCACCACACATTCCAGTTACTCCAACCTCACTCTAGTTTATCAGTCTCAATAGCACTTTTAAAGTTAAGCTTTAAGATTTCACTACTGACTTAAAAAACAACCTACGCACCCTTTAAACCCAATAAATCCGGATAACGCTTGTATCCTCTGTTTTACCGCGGCTGCTGGCACAGAGTTGGCCGATACTTATTCGTATATTACCTTCAATTTTTCTAAAAATAGAATTTTTTATTCATATACAAAAGTAGTTTACAACCTAAATTGCCTTCTTCCTACACGCGGAGTGGCTGGTTCAGAGTTGCCTCCATTGACCAATATTCCTCACTGCTGCCTTCCGTAGAAGTTTGGTCCGTGTCTCAGTACCAATGTGGGGGGACGCCCTCTCAGGCCCCCTACCGATCATTGTCTTGGGAAGCCATTACCTTCCCAACTAACTAATCGGACAAACGCCTATCTTATGCCATAATAACTTTAACCAAATTTCTTAATAAAAAATGGTATTATGAAGTATTAATCCAAGTTTCCTCGGGCTATCCTTCAGCATAAGGAAAGTTACGTATGTATTACTCACCCGTACGCCGGTTGCCAAACAAAAAACATAAGTTAAGTAAACTTATCTTATATTTTTTTTGATGCCCCTCGACTTGCATGTGTTAGGCCCTCCGCTAGCGTTTATCCTGAGCAAGGATCAAACTCTTCAATGTGAATTGATTTTTCTTCCAATATTTTTTCTTTTAAAGAAAAATCCTTTTAAGCTTTTAAAAAAAAGAACGTTTTTTTAATTAGAAATAATTTATTAATAATTATTTATTAATAATTATTTGATTTTCTCTTATTCTTATTATATATCTTTTTTTTTTAAAATCCAAATTGATTTTTTTTAGTTTTTTTTTAAATTTTTAATATTATTTTTTTTTAATATGAAAAAAAAATTTCTTCTTAAAAAAGAATTAAAAATTTTTGAAAAACAATTTCTTTTTTTCTTAAAAAGTAAAATTCTTTTTTTAAAGAAAATTAAAAATTATTTTTTTTTAAAAAAAGGAAAATATGTTAGACCTCTTTTAATCTTCTTAATAACTAAGATGTTAGGAACTATTTCTAAAAAAACTTATAAGTTAGCCTCTATAATAGAATTAATCCATACAGCATCCATCATCCATGATGATGTAATTGATAATAGTTCTTTTAGAAGAGGTTTTTTAACTATTAATTCCTTATGGAATAATAAAATTGCAGTAATTTTTGGAGACTACATTTTTTCAAAAAGTTTAAATCTTGCATTAAATCATAATTATAATCATTATAATAATTTATTTTCTAATCTCATCTTAAAAATGAGTGAAGGAGAATTGTATCAAATTGACTTTATTAAAAATCATAAATTTTATGAAAAAAATTATAAAAAAATAATTTTTAATAAAACCGCATTACTTCTAAGTACTTGTTGTGAACAAAGTGGAAAATTACTTAAAAAAAAACACACTCTTTTTTTTTTAAAAAAAATCGGCATTTTAATTGGGTTATCTTTTCAAATAAAAGATGATTTATTAGATTATAATAATTTTAATCAACATAATAATTTTAATCAACAAAATTTATTTTTAAAATTAAATGAAACAAAAATTACCTTCCCATTTATTTATAGTTTCAATAAAGCTTCTTTCAAAGAAAAAAAATGGATATTGAATCTTTCAAAGAAAAAACAAAATTTTTTTTTTTTTTATAAAAAATTAATTAATTTTATTTTGTTTTTAGGTGGAATAGAATTTTCTATTTATAAAATGAAATTATTCACCAATAAAGCCTTAATTCAATTAAATAATTTTCCTAACAATTCAGCAAATAAATCATTAAAAACATTAATTTTTTTCTTTATAAATAGGAAATTTTAACCTTATGAATTTAATTTTAAAAAAAGAAAAATACTTAATTAAGAAAATTAAATCTTTTTCTTCTTTAGAAGAAAGATATTTCTTTTTAATAAATCATGGAAAAAAATTATTATTAATGAATAAAAAAAATCTTATTGATAACAATCTAATTGAAGATTGTCAATCTAAACTTTGGATTAAAATTAATTTAAATAAAAAAAAACTAATTATCAAAATTTTTACTACAGCCCTTTTTCCAAAAGGAATTTTTTTTTTAATAAAATATATTTATTCCAATTCTTCTTTAAAAGAAATTAAAAATTATAATCATAATTTTTATAAACAATTAAATTTAAAATCTTTTTTTTCCCAATTAAGAAATAATGGTTTATTATTTATAATCAACAAAATTCTTTTTTTTAATTCTAAATTTTTAAAATAGACTTATTATTTTTTTATTAAAAAATTTTTTATTTTTAATAAAAATAAACTTCCAATCAAAATAAATGAACTTATTTCTTCCATTCCTAATCCCGACATAATTCCTACATTATCAGATGTAATTAGGTTATATATATTTAAATAATTACCTATTAAAATATTTAAACATAAAAATATTATAATTTTTTTCTTTTTTTTTCTTAAAAAGAAAAATGGAATTATAAAATTTATTATTATCAATAATATATCTAAATTTTTTAAATTTAAAATTTTATTGGAATAAAATAACGTTTCTTCAGGAATATTACTATACCAAATTAACAAAAATTGTGCAAATAAAAAATAACACCATAAAAAACTAGCAGAAAATAAATAATTTGATAAATTCTGTAAATGTTTTTTTTTAAAATTTAAAAACACTTGTTTTTTATTTAAACAAATTGATAATAAACTAATTAAACTAATTCCTAATACTAAATTAGTCCCTATTAAATACCAATTAAAAATTGTACTTATCCAATCTAAATGGAAAAACATTATCCAATTCCATCCTATAAAAGGAAAAATTAATGAAAAAAAAATTACAAATAAAACTGAATATTTTCTTTTTTTTTTTAAATCTTTTTCCTTTTCACAAATTCTTTTTATAAAAAAATTAATTACATATATATATATAAATGATATCATCAATTTCTTCATAAAATAAATTATATTTTTTTTATTTAAAATATTTAAATAAAAAATATTATTTATTCCTAAATAATTTAATATTATTAATATTAAAATATTCATTCCTCCAAAAGGAAAGAAAGAAATTATACTTTCCATAATCTTTATTAATCCTAATGACCATTTTGATTTCGAAATATATTGAATTGTTAAAAATAACAATCCTCCTAATGAAATATTAACAAAATAAATATTAGAAGTGTATAATGCTACCCAAGGTTTATTACAAATTTTTTTAATAAAATTATATTTAAAATTATTATAATCATATATATTATTTTTTTTTAATTTTAAACTTAAACCATCTATTAATTGAATTATTTCATATTCATGAATATATGATTTTTTATAAATTGTTATTAACATTAATAATAATCCAATAATGAATATTAATCTTAATTTTCTCTTTTGAAGTTTCTTCATCTTAATTTTTATATTTTAAATTCATAACATATTCTGCTATTTTCCATCTATCTAACATAGATAAATTTGAATAATAAGAACCCATATTATTTTTTCCATACATTATAACATGAAAAATACTTCCAATACATATATCAAGTTCTTTATAAGAAGGAACTCCGAAAATTTTTTCATTTTTTACTAAAATTCCCTTTCCATCTCCTTTCGAACCATGGCAAATGGCGCAATTTCTATCATATAAATATTTTCCTCTTTTTAAAATTGATTTTTTTTTTCCTTTTAAAGGAGAAATTTTTATTTCTTTTGAAAGATTATATCCTTTATTATTATTCGGTAATGTATATGGTAAAATTTTTTCCTTATTTTGAGGAATAGTTCCTTTAACTGGATTTAAACCAATTTTTCCAAAAGGATAAAATTTCATTTTTGTTTTTATTTTTTTTTTAAATGTCAATATGTTTTTTCTATCTGGCTCATATGCTTTTGAAGAATACATATCTGGCATATAAACATTTTTAGGCAAAATATTCTTATTGCACGATACCATCATTATTATATAAATAAATATATATATATATTTTTTATACATAAAAATTAAATTTTATTTTTTTATACTTATTTCTAAAACTCCATTGGTTTTTAAGAAATTTACAAAATTTCTTATATTATTATATAATCTTATTTCCATTAAAAATTTATCATCTGTAGTTCTTCCATCAGGATTCTTTGGAAAAGATCCTGGATATAAATTACATTTAAAAAAATAAGTTAAACACATAAAATGTGCCGTACAAAAAATTGTGATTTCAAATAAAATTGGTATAAATGATGGAAAATTTAAATAAAAACTATAAGAAGGTTTTCCTCCAATATTTTGAGGCCAATCCAATATCATTGAATACCAAGTTATTAAACTTGAAATCAAAAATCCAAATAATCCATAATAAAAAATTTTTATATTAAAAGGTGATTTTAACTTTATTCCATGAATTGGAAAAGGAGAATAAATATTCTTAATTTTAATTTTTAATAAATTAATTCTTTTTATTTCTTTTAAAATCATTTCATCATTATCATATAATGCATATATTATATTTTTCATTTATTTTAATTTTTTTTTAAAATTGTTTTTAATTCAGATTGTGAAATAACAGGTATTGATTTTATATATAGAAGATATAATAAAAAAAACAAACCATTAGTTCCTATAAAAATTCCTAAATCTACAAAAGATGGAAAAAATCCTACCCAAGAGGAAGGTAAATAATCATGACTTAAATTTAAAACAATTATATTGAAACGTTCAAACCACATTCCTATATTAATAAATATAGCTATTAAAAATGACCACAAATAATTTGTTCTTATTTTTTTAACCCATAACAATTGGGGAATAATCATATTACATATAATCAGTGCCCAAAAAGCCCACCAAAAAGGACCTATTGCAGCATTTGAAGAAAAATATATAAAATCTTCAAATGGATTCTTAGAATACCAAGCTAATATATATTCAGCAATATATGCCAGAGCCACAATTCCTCCAGTAACCAATATTACTAAATTCATACATTCTAAATGCTTTTTAGTAATAAAATTTTCTAACTTTAAGAGTTTCCTCATTATTCCTAATAAAATTTGAACCATTGCAAAACCTGAAAAAATAGCTCCGGCTACAAAATATGGAGGAAAAATTGTACTATGCCATCCTTTAATAACAGATGTAGCAAAATCAAAAGAAACTATTGTATGTACTGAAAATACTAAAGGTGTACAAATCCCAGCTAATAATAAAGATACTTTTTCAAAAAATTGCCATTGTTTTAAATCTCCTCCCCAGCCAAAACTTAAAATATTATATATTTTTTTTTTAAAAGGATTTTTCATTTTATCACGAATCATAGCAAAATCTGGAATTAATCCTATAAACCAAAACACTAAAGAAACAGAAAAATATGTGCTAATAGCAAAAACATCCCATAACAATGGAGAATTAAAGTTTGGCCATAATGTTCCAAATTGATTAGGAATAGGAAATACCCAGTATGCATTCCATGGCCGGCCCATATGAATTATTGGAAATATTGCTGCTTGAATTACAGCAAATATAGTCATAGCTTCTGCTGATCTATTTATAGATAGACGCCATTTTTGTCTAAATAAAAATAATACTGCTGAAATTAAAGTTCCAGCATGCCCAATTCCTACCCACCACACAAAATTAGTAATATCCCATGCCCAATTTATAGTTTTATTTAACCCCCAAACTCCTATTCCTGTATGTATGGTATACAAAATACAAATTCCCCCCCAAATAAATGCCATTAAAGAGCATAGAAATGAAATCCACCATAATTTACTAGCTTTGTTTTTTATAGGTTTAATAATACTATTACTAATCTCAGTATAGTTATTTCTTCCTAAGATTAAAGGAGTCGACATTTAATTAAAATTACTTATTTTATTTTTTTTCTTTTTTTGTTTAAAATTTCTTATTTTTATATTATAAAACACATTAGGATTCACTCCTAAAAAATCTAATAGTTTATAACTTCTATCACTTAATTTTTTTTTTATAATTTTTGATGAATTATCATTCATATCTCCAAAACTAATAGCATTAGTAGGACATACTTTAGAACATGCTGTTTGAAATTCATCATCTTTAATTTTTCTTTCTTCTTTTTTTGCTTTTAAAATTACTGCTTGCGTCATTTGTATACAAAGAGAACATTTTTCCATTACTCCTCTACTTCTTATTACTACATCGGGATTTAATACAAATTTATCTAAATTTGAATTTATATTCATTGGAAATTTAAATTTATTAGAATAATTAAACCAATTAAAACGACGTACTTTATATGGACAATTATTTGCGCAATATCTTGTACCTATACAACGATTATAAGTCATCATATTTTGACCTTGTTTTCCATGTGTAGTAGCCCCTACAGGGCAAACTGTTTCACAAGGAGCATTATTACAATGTTGACACATTATTGGTTGAAATATAATTTTCGGATTTTCCCATTCTGGGAGTAAAAGATTTTTATAAAATTTAGGTTCAGTAAAAGGGTTTTTATATCCCAAATTTTTTTTTTTAAAAAAAAAATTTTCTTTTTTATTTTTACTAGAATAATATCTATCTACTCGTAACCAATGCATATCTCTAAAATTCCGAATTTCTTTTTTTCCTACAATAGGAATATTATTTTCTACATTACATGCAATTACACAAGCTGTACAACCTGTACATTTATTTAAATCAATTGAAAGATTAAAATGATGACCATTTTTTTCTTCTTTCACAAAAAGATTTTTTTTAAAAAAATTTTTTTGTTTACATACAAATTTTTTTTTATTTAAATAAATAAAAAGATTTTTTTCTTTTGCAAGAGAATTTCTCCCGGCGGTAGTATTTTGTAATTGAATACAAGAAAATTTATAATTTTTACTACTTTTTTTTAAAAGAATATTTCTTTGAATCAAAGAAAAATTTTTATATAATAAATAAGCATTAAAGCCTTTACTTAGTTTAGTAACTTTTCCTTTTTTTCTTCCATATCCAAATGATAATCCTATCGTTCCTATGGCTTGGCCAGGTTGAATATATACAGGAATATCTTTTATTATTAAATTTTTAAAAATTAAATTCACACAATTTCCATTCAAAGCTCCTGTTTCTACATTCCAATTTTTTAGTTTTAAATTTTTTGCATCTTTCAAAGACATAGTTAAATAATTTTCCCATGTAGTTCTAGTAATAGGATCTGGTAATTCTTGTAACCAAGGATTATCAGATTGTCTTCCATCTCCTATACTTGTTTTTAAATATAATCTTAATTCAAAATTTTTTTTGTTTTTTATATTCAAAATATAGTTTGAAGGTTGTTTTTTTATATTTAAATTCAATTTTTCTTTAAGTTTAAAACTTCCATGAAATAAAGCTTTGTTAAAAGAATTTAAATCGGATTTTTTCATAATTTTTTTTTCAAAAAAAATTTTTAAATAATCTGAATATTTAATTTTTTTTTTATTTTTAAAATTATTAAAAAATAAATTTTTTATTTTAAAATGATTTGGGTTTTTTTTTATCCATTTTAATAAGGAATCTTCAAATTGTCGAGTATTAAAAATTTTTCTTATAGTTGGTTGTCTTAAACAATACATTCCTGTTAAAGGTTTATAATCTCCCCAAGATTCAAGCCAATGATGAATAGGAGCCCAAATCTCCATATAATCTGAAGTTTCATCTTCTTTCATTGCAAATGAAATCGTTAAAGGTATTTTTCTTAAATAAGATTTAATTTTTTCATCATAAAAACTATATATCGGATTAGTATTAAATACTAATAATGCTCCAATTTTATTATTGGATAATTCTTCAATAAATTTAAAAAAAATTTTATCATTACTTTCTTTTAAAAGAATAAATTTATTCTTTTTTAATGCATTACTTTTAATTTTCTTATTTATTAATAATGCCATTTCATACATTTCTTTATTTCCATCAGCAATCACAAGAGTTTTATTTCCTTTTTTTAAAATTTTTTTTACTAATGTAATTGCTAATTTATTTTTTGATTTATTTTTTAATCCTTTATAAACTTCAAACAGTAAATTTTGAATTTCAGTTAAATTCATTGGAATTCTTAAATCTGCATTTGCTCCAGATAAACTCATATTACTTTCTATCTGAATATGATTTATCATCGATAAATTAGGTTTTTTTCTTTTTACATAAACTTTATGAAAATTTTGAGGACTCCAATCTCCTAAAAAATCAGCATCAAAAGATATTAATAATTCAATTTTAGATAAATCATAATATGGTATTGCTCTTTTACCTAAAATATTTTTTACAGCATTTAAAGTTGATGAATAAGAAATTGAATCATATATTATATGATTGGTTTTTTTATAAACTCTAGAAAAATCATAAATTAATTGTTTAGTAGATGGACTAGGTAATGAAGACGTTAAAATCACAATTTTTTTCTTTGATTTTGATAAATTTATTAATCTTTTAATAATAATATTATCTAATTTTTTCCAAGAAATTTTTTTTTTCTTTATTGAAGGAAATTTCAATCTTTTATTATCATAAAGTGATAATATCGAACTTTGAATCCTAGATGATACCTCATTTAAATCTTTTGATTTTTTATTATATTCTATTTTTAAAGGTCTTCCATCTCTAGTTTTTATAATAACGTTTCCAAAATCAAAGCCATCATACATAGTAGAAGCATAATAATTCGAAACTCCAGGAGTAATAGATTCTGGTTTTATAATATATGGAATAGATTCTATTATAGGTCCTTTACAAGCTGCTAAAGTTACCGATAATGTAGTAAACCCTAAGATTTTTAAAAAATCTCTTCGTGTTATTTTTATATATTTTTTTTTCATAAAAAATTTATTTAATTAATATTATATTAATAATTAATAAAAACTCCTCTTTCATATTCATTTTTTTAAAGTTTTAATAATTTTTAATAATGACATTTTCCACATTCTATTCCTCCTATTGAACTAATCGTTTTATTTAAATTTTTTTTATTAAAATAATTTAAATAATATTTATTGTGTTTATTAATTTTTGTTTGCTTGTGACATTTTATACACCATTCCATAGTAAAATCATTATACATTGATATTTTATCCATATTTTTAACATCGCCATGACAAGCTTCACAAGTTGAATCTACCTTTTTTGATTTTTTTATTTCTTTTCCTGCAACTATAATATGTTGAGAATGATTAAAATAAACAAAATCAGGTAAATTGTGAATTCTTATCCATTTTATATTAAATTCTTTGCCATAAATCACTCTACTTCTTTCATTCCAGCCTAAATATTTATATATTTTTTTTATTTCATTGTCAAAATATTTTTTTGTTTTTCCAAAACAAAAATAATTTCCATTATATTCATTAATGGATAAATGACAATTCATACATACATTTAATGATGGAATTCCTGAAACTTTACTATATATAGAACTATAATGACAATATTCACATGGAATCTGATTAATTCCAGAATGGATTTTATGAGAAAAAAATATCGGTTGATTAGGTTTATATCCTTTATTTACATCTATTCTCATTAAAAAAATCCATAAAATCCATATAACATATGTTATCAATAATATTTGAATTATATAATATATTTTTTTAATTTTTAATTTCATTCTTATTAATAAAAATACTAATTTAGTTGTAGATAATTCTCTTTTTTTTAAACCGTTTTCTTTAAAAGAATTTAATTTTAAAATTTTTAAAAAATAAATTAATTTGTTTATTAAATAAATAAGTATTAAACTTAATATAAATAAACTTAAAAAAATTGTTCTAATAAATGGATCCTTTAAATAATTTATCAAATTAAAATTTGATTTTTCAATCATAATTTTATTATTTTTTTTATTTAAATTATTTGATTTTTTAATAAAAAATAAGATATCCTTTATCTCTTTCTTAGACAATTTAGTAAATAATGGCATTTCTACTTTATTAGAATTATTATATAATTCAATTGCTTCTTTATCTCCTGATTCTCTTAATTTTTTATTATTTTTTATCCATTTATAAAGCCATTTTTTATTTCTTTTTTCATTTATTCCATATAAAGGAGGACCTATTAATTTTTTTTTTAATTCTAAAGAATGACAAGCAGTACAATTTTGTTTAAATAAATTTTTTCCATGTTCTATTTTTTTATTTAAATTCGAATAACAATTTTTTATATTCAAAATATAAAAAATTGAAATTGATATTAATATTAATTTTATTTTTTTTAAATTCATATTTTTTTAAAAGATTTCTTCATTATATTATAATTGGGTAATATATAATCTTTAATCTAATATATATCAATTCAATTTATAATCAATTTTGTAATAATAATAAAAAAAAAGTGTATATGCCGATGTAGCTTAGTTGGTTAGAGCACGTGATTTGTAATCTCGAGGTCGTGGGTTCGATTCCCTCCATCGGCTCATGGAATTTATATTTTATTTTATATATAAATATATAGAATTGGGGAGATACTCAAGTGGTTAACGAGAACAGACTGTAAATCTGCTGGATTATTCCTTCGTAGGTTCGAATCCTACTCTTCCCACTATGCACTATGCGGGAATAGCTCAGTTGGTAGAGCATCAGCCTTCCAAGTTGAATGTCGCGGGTTCAAATCCCGTTTCCCGCTCAAAATATTTTATTTTCCGCTCGGCCTGCCGATGTAGCTCAGTTGGAAGAGTACTTTCTTGGTAAGAAAGAGGTCACGGGTTCAACCCCCGTCATTGGCTCTTAAAGAAAAGAAAAGAAAAGATAAGATAAAAGAAAAAAAAATATGGCAAAAGAAATATTTAAACGTGATAAACCTCATTTAAATATAGGAACAATAGGTCATGTAGATCACGGTAAAACTACTTTAACTGCTTCTATAACAACAGTTTTAGCTAAAAAAGGACTAGCAATAGCTAAAGATTTTAGTTCAATTGATAATGCTCCTGAAGAACAAGAAAGAGGAATAACAATAAATACTTCCCATGTAGAATATCAAACTGAATCACGTCATTATGCTCATGTAGATTGTCCAGGACATGCTGATTATGTGAAAAATATGGTTACAGGTGCTGCTCAAATGGATGGAGCAATTTTAGTAGTAGCTGCAACAGATGGACCCATGCCTCAAACAAGAGAACATATTTTATTAGCTCGTCAAGTAGGAGTACCAAATTTAGTAGTTTTTATGAATAAAGTAGATCAAGTGGATGATCCAGAACTAATAGAATTAGTAGAAATTGAAATTCGAGAATTGTTATCTAAATATGAATATGATGGAGAAAATATTCCAATTATACAAGGTTCAGCATTAGGAGCTTTAAATGGAGAAGAAAAATGGATAAAAAAAGTAGAAGACCTTTTGAAAGCTGTGGATAATTATATAAAAGAACCCATAAGAGATATAGAAAAACCCTTTTTAATGCCAATTGAAGATGTTTTTACTATTACAGGACGTGGAACTGTAGCCACAGGACGGATAGAAACAGGTATTATAAATACAGGAGATTCTATTGAAATAATAGGAATGGGGGAAAAAAAACTTAATTCTATAGTTACTGGAGTAGAAATGTTTAGAAAAATTTTAGATAAAGGCCAAGCTGGAGATAATGTAGGTTTATTATTAAGAGGGATAGAAAAAAAAGATATCCGTCGTGGAATGGTTATATCATATCCTGGATATATTACTCCTCATAAAAAATTTATGGCTCAAGTATATATTTTAAAAAAAGAAGAAGGAGGCCGGCATACTCCTTTTCATAATAAATATAAACCTCAATTTTATTTAAGAACAACAGATGTAACAGGAACAATTATATTATTAAATAATGTAGAAATGGTAATGCCAGGAGATAACATTACTGTAGAAGTAGAACTTTTTCAACCAGTTGCCTTAAGTGAAGGTTTAAGATTTGCAATTCGTGAAGGTGGAAAAACAGTTGGTGCTGGACAAGTAATTAAAATACTTGATTAAAAACGGGTGTAGCTCAGTAGGTTAGAGCATTGGTCTCCAAAACCAAAGGTCGTGAGTTCGATTCTTACCACCCGTGAATTTAAAGCCGGATGCTGATGAAAATTAAAAAAATAGTTTCAAATTTTTATAAAGATTATTTTTTAAATATAAACTGGCCAACATTATTAACTATAAAAAAAAATATATTATATATAATAATTATATGGATACTATTTTCTAGTATAATTTTTTTGATGGATAAAAGTTTATTTTTTTTGTTAAAAAACATTTTAAATACAGATTCCGAAATAAATTATGATTCGGATTATGAAAGTGAAATTTTTTAATACATTTTGATTTTTATAAAAAAAATAATTATGAATAAAAGAATTTTGAAAAAAATAAAATTACAAATAAAAGGTGGGTTAGCCAATCCAGCACCTCCTATTGGTCCTGCATTAGGAGCTGCTGGGGTAAATATAATGGATTTTTGTAAAAAATTTAATTCTAAAACAGAAGATAAAAAAGAAAAATTGTTACCTGTTATTATAACTATATATGAAGATAAAAATTTTGATTTTATTATAAAACAACCTCCAATCTCTAAACAATTATTAGAAATTTGTAACCTTGAAAAAGGTTCCAAAGAACCAAATAAAATTAAAGTTGGCAAAATTTCTTGGTTAAAAATAAAATTGATTGCAAAAAATAAAATCATAGATATGAATTGTTTCAATATAAAATCTGCTATTTCTATGGTAGCTGGAACAGCTAGATCCATGGGAATTGAAATTTTTTAGTTATTTTATTAACAAGTAAACATACAATGGGAAAAAAAAACAAAAAAAATAAAAAATTATATAATAATATTGATTATAAAAAAAAATATAGTTTAGATGAAGCCTCAAAATTAGTTACACAACAATTGTTTACAAAATTTGATTCATCTGTTGATGTTGCAATATGTTTAGGTGTTGATCCTAAAAAACCTAATCAAATGATACGTGGAACAGTAAATTTACCATATGGAACTGGAAAAAATGTACGAGTATTAGCTTTAATTCCTCCAGAAAGAGAAAAAGAAATAAAAAATGCAGGAGCAGAATACATTGGATTAGATAATTATATAAAAAAAATATATAATGGATGGTTAGAATTTGATGTAATAGTTACAATACCATCAGTAATGATAAAATTAGGGCCATTAGGCAAAATTTTAGGTCCTAGAGGATTAATGCCTAATCCCAAAGCAGGGACAGTAACTCAAAATCCTAAAAAATCTATAAATGAAATAAAATCTGGAAAAATAGAATTTAAAGTTGATAAATATGGCATTATTCATAATGGAATTGGAAAAGTTTCCTTCGGTTTTGAAAAAATAAAACAAAATTTTTTAAAATTAATTAGTGTTTTAAATAAAAAAAAACCATCAACTTTTAAGGGAATTTATTTTAAAAAAATATATTTATCTAGTACTATGGGACCAAGTATATCAGTTATATTATGATTAAAACTAAAAAAAATAAATTAATAAATTTAATATCATCTTATCTTTTTAAGACTAAATCTATTTATTTAGTGAATTTATCAGGGTTAACTTCTAATCAAATTTTTGATTTGAGAAAAAATTGTTATAAACATAAAATAAAATTAAAATTTATAAAAAATACATTACTAAAAAAATCTATAAGAAATTCAAAATTTGAAATTTTCAATAAATTTTTAAAAGGCCCAACTACTTTAATGACATCTAATAATGTTAATGTACCAGCATTAATTATAAATAATTATAAAAAAAAATTTTCTTTAAAAAAAGAATATTTAAAAGCAGCCTTTATAGAAGATATATTATATAGTGGAGATTCACAATTAAAAACATTAATAACACTTAAATCAAAAAATGAATTATTATTAGATATAATTTTTTATCTTAAATTTGAATTAATAAATTTTTTTTTCAATTTAAAAAAAAATTTTAATCTTCTTATATATTCTTTAGTAAAAAAAAAAATTAATTAAGAAAATGAAAATGAATATGAATAAAATGACAGATTTAAAAAAATTAGCGGATAAATTAGTAAATTTAACTGTAAAAGAAGTTACTGAATTATCAACTATTTTAAAAGAAAATTATGGAATAATGGCTCCCCCAACTACTTCAAGTGAAGAAACTAAACTTAGTTTAGAATCTAAACAAGAAAAAAAAACATTTAATGTGATTCTAAAATCATCAGGTCAATCAAAATTAGCCGTAGTGAAATTAATAAAAGAGGTTACTGGAAAAGGTCTTAAAGAATCTAAAGATTTAGTGGATTCTGCTCCAACAATTATAAAAGAATCTTTAAAAAAAGAAGAGGCAGAATCATTAAAAAATAAATTTGAAAACATAGGAGCAGAAATTGAATTAAATTAAAACTGAAAACTATGAAAAAAATTAAACAATTTATGAAAAACAAACAAAAAATGAAATTTATAGAGAATCCAGAAAGAATTAATTTTTCTTTAGTAAAAACTAATTCTTATTATTCAGATTTTTTAGAGATTCAAATAAAATCTTTTAAAAAATTTTTGAAACTTGATTCAACTTATATGAATAGAAAAAAGGAAGGATTATATAAAGCTTTTTTAGAATATTTTCCAATATCAGATTCTAAAAGTCAATTTATCTTAGAATTTCTAGATTATTTAATAGATCCTCCTAGATATTCATTAGAAGAATGTCTTAAAAGAGGTTTAACCTATAGTGTTTCTATTAAAGTAAGATTAAAATTCTATTGTACCAATCCAGAATATGAAACGTTTGAAACAGTATATCAAGACATATATATTGGATCTTGTCCATATATGACTCCAACAGGATCATTTATTTTTAATGGATCTGAAAGAGTAATTGTTTCTCAATTACAAAAATCCCCGGGAATATTTTTTGGACAATATTCTCATCCAAATGGAAAAAATTTGGCTTATGCCAAACTAATTCCTTCTAAAGGAGTTTGGATGGAATTTTCAATAGATATAAATAATGTATTGTCCGTTTCTATAGATCAAAGTAAAAAATTCCCTATTACTACTTTACTTAGAGCAATAGGTTATTCTAAAGATCAGGAGATTTTAAATATCTTTGAGTTAGCTGACAAATTTATTTTAACTAAAAAAAATTCTAACCAACTTTTAGGAAAATATATGGCTGCAAACATATTAAAAACTTCGTTTGAAGATTGGATTGATGAAAAAACAGGAGAACTAATTTCATTAGAAAAAAATGAAATTATTTTAAAGAGAAATATTTTTTTAAATAAAAATCATATAAAAAAACTTCTTCAGTGTCAAATTAAAGAAATTTATTTATATAAAAAGAAAAATTTTTATTATTCAATAATCCATAATACTCTACAAAAAGATCCTACAAATTATAAAAAAGAAGCTCTGGATTTTATATATAAAAAAGTAAAAAATTGTGATCCGCCAAGTCATTCATCTTCAAAGGAATTAATGAACAAATTAATTTTTTCTGAAATAAACTATTCTTTAGGTGAAGTAGGAAGATATAAATTAAATAAAACTTTAAAAGTAGATATTCCATTAACTTATAATATTTTAAGTAAAGAAGATCTAATTTCTATTATTGAACATTTAATTGAATTAAATAATTCAACCAAAGAAATTGAGGATATAGATCATCTTTCTAATAGAAGAGTAAAAACAGTAGGGGAACAATTATATACACAATATGGATTGGGTATTGCAAAAATTGCAATAATTATAAAAGAAAAAATTAATCTAAAAAAGAAAATTTCTATAACTCCTTTAGAGTTAATAAAAGCCAAAACTTTAACATCTGTTATTAATACTTTTTTTGGAACAAATCCATTATCTCAATTTATGGATCAAACTAACCCTTTAGCTGAAATAACTCATAAAAGAAGATTATCTTCTTTAGGGCAGGGAGGAATTTTAAGAGAAAGAGCAGGATTTGAAGTACGTGATGTGAATTCTTCTCATTATGGAAGATTATGTCCTATAGAAACTCCTGAAGGACCTAATATTGGATTAATATCCTCTTTATGTGTTTTTGCAAAAATTAATTCTATGGGATTTATAGAAACTCCTTATTTAAGAGTAAAAGATGGAAAAGTTCTTTTAAAGAAAAAACCATTATATCTTAGTGCTGAACAAGAAACTGGAAAATTAATAGCACAAGCAAATGCAATTTTAAATCATAAAACCGGGGAATTAAAACCCAAACTTATAGTTCGCGAAGATTCTGATTTTACTTTAGTAAATTATAAAAAAGTAGATTATATAGATCTATCGACTAATCAAATAGCTTCTATTTCAGCATCTTTAATACCATTTATTGAACATGATGATGCAAATAGAGCATTAATGGGGTCAAATATGATGCGTCAAGCAGTTCCTTTATTAAATCCTCAAGTCCCTATTGTAGGAACTGGATTAGAAAAACATTTAGCCTATGATTCACGAATGTTAATATATGCAGAAGCAGATGGAATCGTAGATTCAGTAGATGCAAATGTTATTAAAATAAAATATTTTATGTCTGAAACAGAAAAATTACTTTCTTTTGAAAAAAGAATTAAAAAATATAAATTAATTAAATTTAGAAAAACTAATCAAAATACTTGTATAAATTTAAGACCAATAGTAAAAAAAGGTATGAAAGTGGTGAAAAATCAAGTTTTATGTGAAGGATATGCTACTCAAAATGGAGAATTAGCATTAGGTATAAATCTTAAAGTAGCTTTTATGCCATTCAAAGGATATAATTTTGAAGATGCAATAGTAATTTCTGAAAAAGTACTCCGTGAGGACTGGTTTACATCTATTCATATAGATGAATATTCAATAGAAGTACGTGATACTCACTTCGGAATGGAAGAATTAACAAATGATCTTCCAAATTTTAATGAAGAAGATCTTAAAAATTTAGATGAAAATGGAATGATTAGAATAGGATCTAAAGTAAAACCTGGAGATATAATTATAGGAAAGCTAACTCCTAAAATAGAGAAAAATCCTTATACAGAAAAAAAACTTTTAAAAGCAATTTTTGGGGAAAGAGCAGTAAATAGAAAAAATGTTTCTTTAAAAGCTGATCCATCGTTATTTGGAGTAGTAATAGATAAAAAACTTTATTCAAGAAGTGAAAAGACTGAAGAGTATAAAATAAAGAAACATTTAAAATTAGAAAAATTAAATTTTTCTTTTAAAAAAAATTTAGAGAAATTAAAAGATTTATTAATAAAAAAACTTAATTCTATATTAGAAGGAACTATCTCTGAAGGAGTAAGAAATTCTTCCAATAAAGAAATTATTTTAAAAGGAAAAAAAATTACTTTAAAAGTTTTAAAAAAAATTGATAATTTTAGTAATATTATTTCTCCTAATTGGGTAAAAGATAATTTAAAAAATAAATTAGTATTAAAATTAATTAATAATTTTAATTTAAAAAAAAACCAATTAAAAATAAAATTAAAAAAAAAACAAAATAGAATTTTAATAGGAGATGAATTACCACCAGGTGTTTTTAAACTTGCTAAAGTTTTTATTGCTAAAAAAAGAAAATTAAAAGTAGGTGATAAAATGTCTGGCAGACATGGCAATAAAGGAATTGTTGCTATAATTTTAAAAGAAGAAGATATGCCTTATTTAGAAGATGGAACTCCGATAGATTTAGTTTTAAATCCATTAGGAGTACCATCCCGAATGAATATAGGCCAAATTTATGAAACTATTTTAGGTTTGGCGGGAGAAAAACTAGGAATAAATTTTTCGACCCCCATTTTTGATGGAGCTTCTTTAGATGAAATATCAAAATATACTGATAAAGCTAATTTACCTCGTTTTGGAAATACTTATTTATTTGATGGAGAAACAGGAGAGAAATTTGAGCAACCAGTAACAGTAGGTGTTATTTATATGTTAAAATTAAATCATATGGTGGATGATAAATTACATGCTAGATCAATAGGTCCATATTCATTAATTACTCAACAGCCATTAGGAGGAAAATCTCAATTTGGAGGACAAAGATTTGGTGAAATGGAAGTTTGGGCTTTAGAATCTTTTGGAGCAGCAAATATTTTACGTGAAATTATTACTATAAAATCTGATGATGTAATAGGACGTGCCAATACTTTTGAAGCAATTGTGAAAGGAAAAAAATTTCCAATTCCTGGCGTTCCAGAATCATTTAATGTTTTAATTAGTGAATTAAAAGGATTAGGGTTAAATCTTTCTTTAGAAGAAGATTTAGATTAAAAAACAAAATTATGAAAGAAAACAGAAAAAACAAAATTAACAGAAACGAAGAGAAAGAGATTAATTATTTTAATAAAATTACTATTAGTTTAGCTTATTATGCAGATATATTAAAAACTTCATATGGGGAAGTATTAAAACCAGAAACAATAAATTATCGGACTCATAAACCTGAAAAAGATGGTCTTTTTTGTGAACGGATTTTTGGACCTATTAAAGATTTTGAATGTACTTGTGGAAAATTTCGTTATAAAGGATTTATATGCAAGAAATGTGGTGTAGAAATAATTGAGACAAAAGTTCGTCGTGAAAGAATGGGGCATATTAATTTAGTAGTCCCAATAGTCCATATTTGGGGGTTTAGATCTCTTCCAAATAAAATTGGATATATTTTAGACTTATCATCTCAACAACTTGAAATGATAATTTATTATGAACGGTATGTTGTTCTTCAACAAGGTGTTCGAAGAAAGAAAAATTTTCCTTTTAAAAAATTAGAATTCTTAACTGAAGAAGAATATTTAAAAGTTATAAAATCTCTTCCAAAAGGAAATCAAAATTTATCTGATGATGATCCTAAAAAATTTATTGCTAAAATGGGTGGTGAAGGTTTAGAATATTTACTCAAAAATATTGATTTCAAACTTTTGAGATCTTATTTAAAAAAAAAAATTAAAAAGTCTTACAATTACAAAACTTACCAAAAAAAAATTGAGTATTTAAAAAGACTAAATGTAATAGAAGGTGTTTTAGAAGGAAAAAAAAAAGGAGGAAAAATTGAATCTCTAATGTTAAGAACACTTCCTGTAATTCCTCCAGAATTACGTCCTTTAGTTCATTTAGAGGGGGGCAGGTTTGCAACTTCGGATTTAAATGATCTTTATAGAAAAATAATAATTAGAAATAATAGATTAAAAAAATTAATAGCAATGAAAGCTCCTGATATAATATTACGGAATGAAAAAAGAATGTTACAAGAAGCAGTGGATTCTCTTTTTGATAATTCAAAACAAATTACAACAGTAAAATCAGAAACTAATAGACCATTAAAATCTTTATCTGATGGGTTAAAAGGCAAACAAGGTCGTTTTAGACTAAATCTTTTAGGAAAAAGAGTAGATTATTCAGCAAGATCAGTAATAGTAGTAGGTCCCCAATTAAAATTACATGAATGTGGATTACCTAAAGAAATAGCAGCTGAAATTTATAAACCTTTTATTATTAAAATTCTTATTGACAGAAGAATTGTAAAAACAGTAAAATCAGCTAAAAAATTTATAGATCAAAAGCATCCCATTCTATGGGATGTATTAGAATATCTTTTAAAAGGTCATCCAGTTCTTTTAAATAGAGCTCCAACTCTTCATCGATTAGGAATTCAATCATTTCAACCTAAATTAATTGATGGCAAGGCTATTCAATTACATCCATTAGTTTGTTCAGCCTTTAATGCTGATTTTGATGGAGATCAAATGGCAGTTCATTTACCATTATCAACTGAAGCTATTTTAGAAGCTAAATTATTAATGTTAGCATCACAAAATCTTTTAAATCCTTCTAATGGAGACCCAATTACAGTTCCATCACAAGATATGATTTTAGGATTATATTATTTAACAAAAAAATTAAAATCTACTAAAACAAATAAAATTAAAGGGGAAGGAATGTGTTTTTCTTCTTTTGAAGAAGTTGAAATAGCTTTTCAGAATAAAATTGTAAATATTCATGCTATTATTAGAGTAAAAGCTAAAATTTTAGATTATAAGGATTGGTTATTAAAAACAAAATTTATAACAACTACAGTAGGAAGAGTTTTATTTAATAAAATTGTTCCTTACAAAGCAGGATTTATAAATCAATTATTAACAAAAAAATCTTTAAAAGAAATTATATCTAATATATTAAATATTACCAATATTCCTACTACTGCAAAATTTTTAGATGCTCTAAAAGAATTAGGATATTATCATGCTTTTAAAGGAGGTTTATCTTTTAATATAAATGATATACTTATTCCGAAAGAAAAAAAAATTTTTGTTAAAAAAGCAATGAAAAAACTTGAAATTATTAAAAATCATTACAATATGGGATTAATAACTAATAATGAACGTTATAATCAAATAATAGATATATGGACTAATACTAATAAGAAATTAACAGAAAAAGTTATTAATTATATGAAAACAAGTAAACAAGGATTTAATTCTGTATATATGATGCTTGATTCTGGAGCTAGAAGTTCAAGAGAACAAATCCGTCAATTAGCCGGAATGAGAGGACTCATGGCTAAACCTAAAAAATATAGTTCTAGTTTAGAGGGTGAGGGTGAGGGTGAGAGTGAGAGTGAGGCTGAAGGGGCAGGTTCAGAAATTATAGAAAATCCAATTTTATCTAATTTTTTAGAAGGATTATCTATATTAGAATATTTTATATCTACACATGGAGCAAGAAAAGGACTAGCTGATACAGCTTTAAAAACTGCAGATGCTGGATATTTAACAAGACGTTTAGTAGATTCAGCACAAGATGTAATTATACAAGAAAATGATTGTAAAACCTTATTAGGAAGAAAAGTATCTGCATTAAAAAAAAATGATGAAATAATAGAAACATTGTCAAATAGGGTTTTAGGGAGAATATCTTTAAAAGAGATTTCTCATCCTAGGACTAAGAAATTGTTAATAAAATCATCTGAAATGATAGATGAAAAAAATGTTTTTCTTTTAGAAGAAGCAGAACTAGATAGTCTTGAAGTAAGATCTCCTATTACATGTGAGTCTGAAATAGGAATTTGTAGAAAATGTTATGGAAGAAATCTTGCTAACCGGTCTCTAATTAAGAAAGGAGAAGCCGTAGGAGTGATGGCAGCACAATCAATTGGGGAACCTGGCACTCAACTGACTCTTAGAACTTTCCATGTTGGAGGAACAGCTGGAAAAATATATGAATCTTCAAAAATAAAAGCAAAATATGATGGATATATAGAATATGAAAATATAAAAATAGTAAAAAATAAATATGAAACTATTGTAGTTTCTAGATTTGCTGAAATGAAACTATTCAATAGTAGGGGATTACTTTTAATGAAACAAAGGATTCCATATGGATCAACTTTATATGTTTTAAATAAAACATTTTTAAAAAAAAATGAAACTATATGTAGTTGGGATCCATATAACGCAGTTATTATAGCTGAAATTTCAGGACATATAAAATATGAAAATCTTGAAAAAGGAATTAATTTTAAAAGTGAAATTGACTCTCAAACTGGATTTAAAGAACAAGTAATTACAGAAGTAACAAATCAAATTCCTAGACTAAAAATAGTCAATAAAAAAAATGAAGTTTTAAAAACTTACAACCTCACTGTAGGAACACATTTAGTAGTAAAGAATGGAGAAAAAATTACGGAAGGAACTATTTTATTAAAAATACCTATAAAATATTTTAAATCAAGAGATATAACAGGAGGGTTACCTCAATTATCAGAATTATTTGAAGCAAGATATACTTTCCATCCTGCAATGGTAGCAGAAATAAATGGGATTGTTAGTTATGGAAAGTTTAAAAAAGGAAAGAAAGAAATAATTTTATTTTCTAAATCAGGAAAGAAAAAAAAATATTTGTTAAAATTTAATCAACAAGTTATGGTTCAAGAATATGATTATATAAAAGCAGGAAAACCATTATCAGATGGGGATCTTTCAATAAGAAAAATTTTATATATTAAAGGTTTGAAAGCTGCTCAACAATATTTAGTTAATGCTATACAAGAAATATATCGTTTACAAGGTGTAAAAATTAATGAGAAACATTTTGAAATTATAGTAAAACAAATGATGATAAAAGTAAAAATTATAAAATCAGGAGATTCTCCTTTTTTAGAAGGAAATATTGAATCTAAAGAAGATTTTTTAGAAGTAAATAGAAAAATAATTAAAATGAAATTTATTGAAAATTCAGGTGATTCTAAAAAATTTTATGAGGGTCAATTAATAAATTTTTTTGATATTAAAAAAGAAAATAAAATTTTAAATGGTTTAAATAAAAAACTCATCTCTTATAGAGAGGCCCTTCCGGCTTTCTCTATACCTATTATTCAAGGAATAACTAAATCAGCGTTACATACGAAATCTTTTCTTTCGGCTGCTTCTTTTCAAGAAACTACAAAAGTTTTAATTGACGCTGCTATTAGTCAGACAACTGATTATTTAAATGGATTAAAAGAAAATGTTATTGTAGGTAAAAAAATTCCAGCAGGAACTGGATTTACAGAATATTCATCTGAAGAGGAAGAAATTTTCATTGGAGATAATTAATTTAAAAAAATATTTAATGGATAATTAATTTTAATTAAAAAAAGACCTTTTGGGGGAGCAGTTATTCCGGCTAAATTTCTATTTTTTGCTTCTATTATTTTAATAAAATCTTTTATTGTAATTTTTTTTATTCCTAATTCAATTAGTGTTCCAACTAAAGATCTTACCATATTTCTTAAAAATCTATTGGCTTCAATTCTAAAATATAAAATATTTTTTTTTAAAATCCATTTTGCAGTGGAAATTTCACATAAATTTTTTTTAGATTTTTCTTTACAAAAACTACTAAAATCTTTATACTTTTTAAGTATATTGGCACCTTTTTTAAGAATTTTTAATTCTATTTGGTTTTTAGATAACCATTGCCAGCTTGTTTTAAATAAAAAAGGATCTTTAGATAAAGAAATCCTATATTCATAAACTCTACTTATAGCATTAAAACGAGCATGAATATTTTTTTTTACAGAAAAAATATTGATAATTTTTATATTTAAAGGTAAAAAAGAATTTAATTTGCTTTGAAAATGATTATTTATATGATTTTTTGTTAATTTTGTTAAATCAAAATGAGCAAACATTTGAATAGCATGAACTCCAGTATCTGTTCTTCCCGCACCTATAATTTTTATTTTTTTTTTTAATAAAAAACTTAAACAAGTTTCTATTGTTTCTTGTATAGACAGATTTTTTTTTTGAATTTGCCATCCAAAAAAGGATGATCCTTTATAAGATATTTCTATAAAAAATCTCAATTTCTTAATTATTTTTATATATATAATATTAAAATAAAAATATTATGTTGAAAAAAAAATTTTTGTTAAAAAAAATGAAATTAATCTAAGATTAGATTTTTTTTTAAAAAAAAAATTTTCTTCTTATAAAAGAAATTTTTTTCAAAATTTAATTAAAAAGAAAAATGTTTTTGTTAATAAAATTTATAAAAAAAAAAATTATTTATTAAAAAATAATGATGTAATTGAAATTTTTTTGAAAAAAAAAAAATTTCATTATCAAAAAATGAAACTTCATCTTCTTTATGAAGATGAATATATATTAATTATTAATAAAAAATCAGGTTTAGTAGTTCATCCAGGCAATGGCAATAAATCTATGACTCTTAGTAATGGATTACATTTTTATTTTAAAAATAAAAAAATAATTAATATTAATGATAATTATCCATTTTTAGGACATAGAATAGATAAAGGAACAAGTGGTTTAATTTTAGTTTCAAAATCTGAAAAGATTTTAAATAAAATATCAAAACAATTTTGGTTTAATAAAATAAAAAGAAAATATATTACTTTAGTTTGGGGAATTTTTTTTAAAAAAGAAGGAACTATTATATGTAATATAGGAAGATGCTTAAAAAATAAAACACATATGAATGTTTTTCCTAATGGTTGTTTAGGTAAACAAGCTATTACACATTATAAAGTGTTAGAAACCTTTAAATATTTTTCACTTTTAAAATGTAGTTTAGAAACTGGACGGACTCATCAAATAAGAGTACATTTAAAATATATTGGGCATCCCATTTTTAATGATAAAAATTATGGAGAAGATAAAAAGTATAAAAATTTTCTTTCTTTTAAAGAAAGAATTTTTTTAGAAAAATGTTTAAAAACGTTGAAATATCAAGCATTACATGCTTATTATTTAGAATTTAAACATCCTATTTATTTAAAAAATAAATATTTGATTTCTCCTATTCCAGAGAAATTTAAATTCCTTATTAAAAAGATTAAGAATTTTTGTTTATAGTTTGTTATTTATTTTATGGTTTTGTTATTTATT
Organism: Candidatus Karelsulcia muelleri; assembly: GCF_003214255.1. Classification (GTDB taxonomy): domain Bacteria; phylum Bacteroidota; class Bacteroidia; order Flavobacteriales; family Blattabacteriaceae; genus Karelsulcia; species Karelsulcia muelleri_B. The sequence goes on along the minus strand of NZ_CP029011.1, from coordinate 60,725 downwards.
TTATGGTTTTGTTATTTATTTTATGGTTTTGTTATTTATTTTATGGTTTTGTTATTTATTTTATGGTGAACGTAGCTCAATTGGTTAGAGCATTAGATTGTGGTTCTAAGGGTTGCCGGTTCAATTCCGGTCGTTCACCCAATGAACAATTAAATTAGAATTTAGAATTTAATTGTTCAATTCCGGTCGTTCACCCAATGAACAATTAAATTAGAATTTAGAATTTAATTGTTCAATTCCGGTCGTTCACCCAATGAACAATTAAATTAGAATTTAGAATTTAATTGTTCAATTCCGGTCGTTCACCCAATGAACAATTAAATTAGAATTTATAATTTTTTCTTTAAAAGAATAATTATTTTTTTTTTTTAAAAAAAAAATAATTTTTGTCATTTTTTTTAATGATTTTTTTTCTTTTTGAATAGTTTTTTTTTTATGGTTTTTGAAGTTTTTTTCCATATTATTTTATTTCTTTATGAAGAGTTTTTCTATTTAAAATAGGATTAAATTTTTTTAATTCTAATCTTTCTGGATTATTTTTTTTGTTTTTTGTAGTAATATATCTAGAAGTTCCATATAATCCGCTATTTTTATGTTCTGTACATTCTATTATTACTTGAATTCTAATTTTTTTTTTTGACATAAAAACAATATTTTTTCAATTCCAATTTTATTAATAATTTTTATTCCGGCAGAAGAAACCTTTAAAGTAATCCATTTATTTTTTTTTGTTAAAAAAAAACGTTTTTTACTTAAATTTAAGTAAAATTTGCGTTTAATTTTATTATTCGCATGTGAAATTTTATTTCCCATTATTGGTTTTCGACAAGTTATTTCACAAAATTTTGACATATATTTATTTTTTTTCTTTTCATTAATTTAATTAATTCTTTAGGAATTAAAATATAATTTATATTTTGATAATTTTCTATTAAAGTTGAAAAAATTCTTGGAATAGCTAAAGAACTTCCATTTAAAGAATGACAATCTTGAATATTTCCTTTAATCGAACGATATTTTATATTTAATCTATTTGATTGAAAATTTCTACAATTAGAAACTGAACTAACTTCTAACCATTTTTTTTGTCCAGGAGAATAAACTTCAAAATCATAAGTTAAAGCAGAAGTAAATCCTAACTCATTTCCACATAATTGAATTATTCTAAATTTTAATTTTAATGATAATAATATATATTTAATATGATTAACCATTTCATAAAATGAATAATAAGAATAATAACATGTACTAATTTGTACAATTTCTACTTTCTCAAATTGATGTAATCTATTTAATCCTCTAACATTAGTTCCATATGAACCTGATTCTCTTCTAAAACAAGAAGTATTAGTTGTTCCTTTTAAAGGTAACTCTGATTCTTTAAAAATTTTATTTTTAAATATATTTATTAATGGTACTTCCCCTGTTGGGATAAGATATAAATTTAAATTATCATAATTTATATTATACATTTGATTTTCTTTATCAGGAAATTGACCGGTTCCATAAACAGAATTTTTATTTACAATAAATGGAAGAATATATTCTATATATCCTGAAATAATATTTTTTTCTAAAAAAAATTGTATTAAACTTCGTTGATATAAAGCTCCTGTATTTATTAATACATTGAAGCCATTTCCAGATATAATTGATCCTTGTTTTAAACAAAAAAGTTTAAATTTTTTTCCTAATTCCCAGTGAGGAAACAAATTTTGTTTTATTTTTTTTTTATCAAAATTTTGATATAAAACAATATTTGTTTTTTTTTTAATTTCTTTTGAAGGAATATTAGGAATTTTAATAAGATTATTAATTAATTTAATATTTATTTTTTTAATAATCTTTTTATAAGATTTTCTTTTTTTTTTTAAAAAAAAAGAATAACTTTTAATTAATTCCAAAAAATACTTGTTTTTTAAAAACAAAAGTATTTTTTTTGAAAAAAAATTTAGATAAAAAAATAAATTATTTATTTTTAATTTTATTTTTTTTTTTTGTTTTTCATTTTTTAAAATTAAATTTATAATAAAAAAATTATAAAAATTTTTTTTCTTTAATCTTCTACAGATTTCTTTTTTTTCTTCTTTTATAAATGAACATTTCAACATTTTTAATAAAAAAACTTAAATTAAGAATTTTTTAGGTGGTATCTCCCGGAATTGAACCGGGGCACACGGATTTTCAGTCCGTTGCTCTACCAACTGAGCTAAAATACCATTTTAATAATTTAATAATTTTTTTTTTTTAATTACTTTTTTTACTTTTTTAATAATAGTTTCTTTATCTAAAGAATATTTTTTCATTAATTCAAATGGTTTGCCACTTTCTCCAAAAGTGTCATTTACAGCTACTATTTCTTGTGAACAAGGATAATTTAAACTTAATAATCTTGCAACACTTTCCCCTAATCCCCCCCAATAATTATGTTCTTCTGCAGTAATTATACATTTAGTTTTTTTTACTGATTTTAAAATAGATTCTTCATCTAATGGTTTTATTGTATGTATATTAATTACTTCACATGAAATCCCTTCTTTTTTTAAAAATTTAGCGGCTTCTAAAGATTCCCAAACTAAATGCCCTGTACTAACTATTGTTACATCTTCTCCTCTATTAAGAATAATTGCTTTTCCTATTTGAAATAGTTTTTTCTCACTAGTAAAATTAGGTACTGCAGGTCTCCCAAATCTTAAATAAACAGGTCCTATATATTTTGAAATTGCTATTGTAGCAGCATATGTTTGATTATAATCACAAGTATTTATAACTACTAAACCTGGTAACATTTTCATCATTCCTATATCTTCTAAAGATTGATGAGTTGCCCCATCTTCTCCTAAAGAAATCCCAGAATGGGAGGCACATATTTTAACATTTTTTTTAGAATAAACAATTGATTGACGAATTTGATCATAAACTCTTGCCGTAGCAAAATTGGCAAATGTTCCAGTAAAAGGAATATAATTTCCAATAGTCAGTCCAGCTGCAATTCCCATCATATTAGCTTCTGAAATGCCTATTTGAAAAAATCTATAAGGAAATAATTTATAAAATTTTGTCATTGATAATGAATTAGTCAAATCAGCACACAAAGCTACTATTTTAGTATTTTCTTTTCCTAATTTTAATAATGCATCTCCAAATCCGGAACGAGTTTCTCTCATTCCTATATTTTTATATAATTTCATATTTTTTTAAAAATCTTCTAATGTTTGGGGAAGTTGAATTAAAGCTTTTTGTAGCTCTTCAAAAGAAGGAGCTTTTCCATGCCAAGAATTATCTTTACTCATAAAATCTACTCCATATCCCATTTTAGTTTTTAAAATTATTAATATAGGTTTTTTTTTATTAATAAATTTTTTAGCCTTTTTTAACACATTAATTACATTAATTAATTTATTTCCTTTTTTTTCTTCTAAAACAAACCATCCAAAAGATTCAAATTTATCTTTAATATTTCCCAAATTTAGAACTTCATCTGTCGTTCCATCTATTTGTTGACCATTATTATCTATAGTAGCTATATAATTATCTATTTTTTTTGCTCCAGCATATAAAACTGCTTCCCATATTTGACCTTCATTAAGTTCTCCATCACCATGTAAACTATAAATTACTGTTGATTCTCCATTAAGTTTTTTAGCTAAAGCAGCACCTATAGCAACGGACATTCCTTGTCCTAAGGAACCTGAAGAAATTCTAATCCCTGGTAACCCTTCAGAAGGAGTCGGATGTCCTTGTAAACGAGAATTAATTTTTCTAAAAGAATTTAATTCTTTAAGAGGAAAGAAATTACATCTTGATAAGATACTATAATATACAGGAGAAATATGTCCATTAGAAAGAAAGAATAAATCTTCATTTTTTCCTTCTATTTTAAAATTTTTGGTATCATAGTTCATTATTACTTTATATAAAGCTACAAAATATTCAGTACATCCCATTGAGCCACCTGGATGACCAGAATTAGCTAAATATACCATTCTTAATATATCTCTTCTTACTTGCGTACAAAGTTTTATTAAATTTTTATAATCCTCTCTCATAAAAAGAGATTTTTAATATTTAAATTATATATATAATATATTTTTTTTTAAAAAAATTCTATACTTTAAAATTTAAAAAACTATATTAATTATTTTATTCAGAATAATAAATATTTTTTTAGGTTTTTTGTTTTTTAAAAACAAAATTATTTTTTCATTGTTTAATAATTTTTTTTCAATTTTCTGAATTGGTTCAGATTTTTTAAATTTAATTTTAAAACGAAATTTTCCATTAAATGTTACTGGGTAATTAAAATATTTCTCTAAAAGAGAATTTAGATTGTTTTTTGGAAAATTAGCAAAATAAATAGATTTTTTTTTACCTAATTTATACCATATTTCTTCAGAAATATGAGGAGCATAAAAACTAAATAAAATAGTTATTGGTTCTAATATTTGTCTTTTATAACATTTCATACGTATTAATTTATTTAAAAAAATCATAAATTCACTTATAGGTATATTAAAAGAAAAAGATTCTAGACTATTTTTTATTTTTTTTATAGTTTTATATAAAATTTCTAATTCTTCTTTAGAAGGATAATTTTCATCTACATAAAATTTTCCTTTTTTATGAAAAAAATTCCAAAATTTTTTTAAAAAATTATAGATTCCATCTATATTTTTTATATTCCAGATTTTAGATTTTTCTAATGGTCCTAAAAACATTTCATACATACGGAATGTATCAGCACCATATTTATTATAAATAAAATCTGGATTAATTACATTATATTTAGATTTAGACATTTTTTCAAGTATACGATTACATGTAAATTTTCCATTATCTAATATAAATTTTGAATTATTCAATTCAGACCGCCAAGTTTTTATTTTTTCTATATCTACTTCATTCTTATTTTTAATATATTTGATATCTATATTAATTTTTTGAAAATCATTTTTTTTTTTTAAATTTAATAAACTATATGATATATAATATTTTTTTTTTTTATTACGATAAATAATAGCAGATTTTACTAAAATCATTCCTTGATTAATAATTTTTTTAAAAGGTTCTTCTGAATTTACCAATCCATAATCTTTTAAGAATTTATGCCAAAATCTTGCATAAATTAAATGACCTGTAGCATGTTCTATTCCTCCTACATAAAGATCAACATTTTTCCAATAATTTTCTTTTCTTTTATTTAAAAAAAAATTTTTATTTTTAGGATCCATATATCGGAAATAATACCAACTTGAGCCAGCCCAACTAGGCATCGTATTAGTTTCTAAAGGAAAAATGGTTTTCTTATTTATTAAATTTGTATAAACTATTTTTTTATTTTTTTTATCCCACGCCCAAAATTTAGCTCGAGTTAATGGAGAATTAATCTCATTATGAGAAATATCCATATATGGTAAATCCATATATGGTAATAATAAAGGTAATTTATTTATTGTTTTAGGAATATTATTCTCATAATATATTGGAATTGGTTCCCCCCAATATCTTTGTCTTGAAAAAACAGCATCTTTTAATTTAAAAGAAATACTTTTTTTTCCAAAATTTTTGTTTAATAAAATTTTTTTTATAAAAAAAAAAGAATTTTTTAAATTTAATCCATTTAAAAATGAAGAATTTATACAAAAAATCTTTTCAGAACTTTTTATAGATAACACTTCAAGTATTTTAATACCAAATTTTTTAGCAAATTTATAACTTTTAATTTCATGTGCTGGAACACACATAATAGAATTTAAATTATAATCATCTTTTATAAAAGAACTAATATAAACTGGAATTTTTTTTTTAGTCAATGGATGTAAAACGTAATTGCCTGTAAATATTCCTGAGATTTCTTTTTCTTTTAGAGAAAAATTTAAAAGATATTTTTTTACATCATTAATATATTGTTTATCAACAATATTTGTTATTTTTTTTCTTTCTAAAAAATAACTTCCTAATGGAATTATTATAAATGTTACTCCAAATAACATATATGGTTTAATAGTAAAAATTTCTAATTTTATTTTTTCATTTTTTTCTAATGAAAAAAATATTTTTATTCCAGATTCTTTTCCTATCCAGGATTTTTGAGATTTTTTTAAATTATCAGGATAATTAACTTTATTTAAACCATTTAAAAGTCTCTCAGAATATGCACTTATTCTAAGACTCCATTGTAACATTCTTTTTTTATAAACAGGATAACCTCCTCTTTTACTGAGATTCTCTTTAATTTCATCATTTGCTAATACAGTCCCTAATTTAGGACACCAATTTACAGATCGTTTTGATAAAAAAGCTATACGATAGTTTTGTAAAATTTTTTCTTTTTCAAAATTTTTTTTTTTTTTCCATTCATCTGCAGAAAATCGTTTTTTAAATGTAGAAAAAGCATTAATATTTCTATTTCCATTGAAATTAAATTCATTAATTAAAATTTTAATTGATCTAGCTTTTTCTAATTTTTTATCATACCAAGAATTAAACATTTTTATAAACATCCATTGAGTCCATTTAAAATATGTACTATCACTAGTATTTAGTTCTCTGTCCCAATCAAAAGAGATTCCTAATCTTAATAGTTGTATTTTATATCTTTTAATATTAATTTTTGTCATTATATTAGGATGTATTCCTGTTTGGATTGAATATTGTTCTGTAGGTAATCCAAATGAGTCAAATCCTATTGGATTAATAACATTCTCTCCTTGAGAATTTTTATAACGTGCATATATATCAGATGCTATATATCCTATTGGATGGCCAACATGTAATCCTTCTCCAGAAGGATAAGGAAACATATTTAATATATAATATTTTTTTTTCTTATAAAGAATTTTTTTATTGAAAATTTTTTTTTTTTTCCAATAAATTTGCCATTTTTTTTCTATTTTATTAAAATTATATTCCATATATTCTTTATCTTTAAATAGAGATTTTTTTATAAATGTGTTAAAAACAAAAAATTAAATTTAATCATAAAAAAATTTTTTTTCCCTTTTTGCAAAAGAACATATGATTCTGAGATCAAATCCTTTTTTTTTAAAAAAAAATTTTCCTTTATTATTTTTTTATTTATTAAAATTGAATTACATTTTAAATGTCTAATAGCTTCTTTTTTAGATTTAATAAAATTACTTTTATTTACTAATAAATCTAAAATTGGGATTTTAAAATTTATATCTATAAATAAATTTTTATGAGGAATATTTTCATATATAGATTTAATATCATTTTTACTTAGATTAGTTAAAATTTTTTCTTTTTTAAAAAGAATATTTGATATAAATTTTATTTTTTCAAAAATTTTTTTTCCATGTACAAAAATAGTTATTTCAGATGCTATTTTTTTTTGAATTAATTTTAAATTTGGATTTTTTTCATGAAAAAAAATAATTTCTTTTATCTCTTCTTTTTTTAAAAAAGTATATATTTTTATATATTTTTTTGCTTGATCATCAGAAATATTTATCCAAAATTGATAAAATTCATATGGAGATGTTAAATTTGGATCTATCCAGATATTATCTCCTTTTTCAGTTTTTCCAAATTTTGAGCCATCAAGTTTAGTAATTAACGGAAAAGTTAATCCATTTACTTTTATACCTAGTTTTTTTCTTATAAGTTCTATCCCACTGGTAATATTTCCCCATTGATCAGAACCTCCTATTTGTAATGAACAATTTTTTTTTTTATATAAATAAAGAAAATCATATGCTTGTAATAATTGATATGTAAATTCTGTAAATGAAATACTATTTTTTTTATAAATTCTTTTTTTTATAGAATCTTTTGATAACATATAATTAATTGGAAAATATTTTCCTATATCTTTAGCAAAATCAAGAAATAATGTTTTTTTTAACCATTCATAATTATTTAATATTTCATTATAATGAAAATCTAAAAAAAAAGATAATTGTTTTTTTATATTTTTTATATTCTTCTGTAAAGATTCTTTTTTAATTAGAATTCTTTCACTATTTTTTCCAGATGGATCTCCAATCATTCCTGTTCCTCCTCCAATAACTGATATAATCTTATTCCCTGATCTTTGAAAATGAATTAACATAATTATAGCTACTAAATTTCCTATATGTAAAGATTTAGAAGTAGGATCAAATCCTGTATATAAAGTAATTTTTTCATTTTTGATTTTTTTACTATAAGTAGTATTATGTATTAATCCTCTCCACAAAAATTCTTGTATTAAATTAATCATTTTTTATATGAAAAAAAAATTGATTTATCTTATTATTTCAATAATAATATTATATTTTTTTAATTATAATTTAATAATTATATTTTTTAATGATGATTCCAAAATAAAAATTTTATATTTAATAATTTTTTTATTAAAATTAAAAATATTTTTATTTTATTTTTTTTTAGAAAACAAGTTAAATCTCTATTTTAAATATTTTTTTAATTTATTATTAAATATTGTAATTATTTTTTATATGATAAATAATTTTAAATTATCAAATGAATTTATAATTCTTAATTATATGATAAATTATTATTGTTCACTAATATTAGAAATTATTTTTTTAATTAAAAGATAATCACCATTTTTATGCCCAGCCTCTGAAATTAATTAAATATGAAAAAAAAAAGAATTAAAATTTTTGATACTACATTACGTGATGGAGAACAAGTTCCGGGATGTAAATTAAACACATCAGAAAAAATTAAAATAGCTCGGCAATTAGAACTAATGGGAGTAGATATAATAGAAGCCGGATTTCCGATATCTAGTCCAGGTGATTTTCATTCAGTTGAAGCAATCTGTAAATCTATTTCTGAACCAATAATATGTAGTCTATCAAGAGCTGTAAAAAAAGATATAGAAGTTGCAGCTTCAGCATTAAAATATGCTAAAAAGCCGAGAATTCATACAGGAATAGGTACCTCTCAATATCATATTAAATATAAATTCAATAGTACTAAAAAAAAAATAATAGATCTTGCAAAAGAGGCAGTAAAATATGCAAAAAAATTTGTAGAAGACGTAGAATTTTATGCAGAAGATGCTGGCAGAACAGAAAATATTTTTTTAGCACAAATTTGTGATGCTGTTATAAAAGCAGGAGCAACAGTAATTAATATTCCAGATACGACAGGTTATTGTTTACCTGAAGAATATGCTGAAAAAATTAAATTTTTAAAAGAAAATGTTAATTCAATTGATAAAGTTACAATATCAACTCATTGTCATGATGATATGGGATTATCGACTGCAAATTCAATAGCTGGAATAATGAATGGAGCTCAACAAATAGAATGTACTATTAATGGAATTGGAGAAAGAGCAGGAAATACTTCTTTAGAAGAAGTTGTTATGATACTGAAACAACATAAACATTTAAATTTTTATACAAAAATAAATACCAAATTATTATATAAAACAAGTAAATTAGTATCTGAATGTACCGGGATGTTGGTTCAGTATAATAAAGCAATAGTAGGAGCTAATGCTTTTTCACATTCTTCCGGAATCCATCAAGATGGATTAATTAAAAAAAGAGAAACTTATGAAGTAATTAATCCAAAAGATGTAGGAGTTAAAAAATCCTCTATTATTTTAACAGCTAGAAGTGGACGTTCAGCTTTAGCCTATCGTTATAAACAATTAGGTTATTCATTTAAAAAATCAAAATTAGATTTAATTTATAATTTTTTTATAAAATATGCAGATAAAAAAAAAGAAATTTCTGATGAAGATTTAAAAAAAATTTTAAAAAAAAATAATTTTTTATAAAATGAATAAAACTCTTTTTGAAAAAATATGGGAATCACATGTAGTTTTTAGTTTAAATAAAAAAATAGATGTTCTCTATATTGATAGGCATTATATACATGAAGTAACTAGTCCACAAGCTTTTGAAGAATTAAAAAAAAGAAAAATTTCAATTTTAAAACCTAATAAAATAATAGCTACAACAGATCATAATGTTCCTACAACTGCTAAAAATTTTCCAATAAAAGATGTTCTTTCAAAATTTCAAATAGAAAAATTAAAAAAAAATTGTAATAAAAATGGAATATTATTTTTTGGATTAAAACATGATTTTCAAGGTATAATACATGTTATTGGTCCTGAACTTGGAATTACTCTTCCTGGAATGACAATAGTATGTGGAGATAGTCATACTTCTACTCATGGAGCTTTTGGCTGTATAGCATTTGGTATAGGGACCAGTCAAGTAGCTATGGTAATGGCTACTCAATGTTTATTACAAAGTAAACCTAAACAAATGCGTATAAAATTAGAAGGAAATTTAAATTTAGGAGTAACTGCAAAAGATATAATTTTATATATTATATCTAAATTAGGTCCAGATGGAGGAACAGGTTATTTTATAGAATATAGTGGATCTGTATTTAAAAAAATGAATATGGAAGAACGTATGACGGTATGCAATATGAGTATAGAAATGGGCGCAAGAGGAGGTATGATAGAACCAGACACAACAACTTTAAAATATTTATATTATAAAATTTTCTCTACCAAGAAAAAAGAATTAAATAGTTTTAAAAAAAAATGTAAGAATCTAAAAACAGATAAAAAAGCATCTTTTGAGAAAGAATATAAATTTAATTCCTCTAATATTTATCCCATGATAACATATGGAACTAATCCAAGTATGGGCATAAAAATATCTGATTCAATTCCAAAAGAAAATAATTTTGAAAAAAGAAATATTAAAATAAAATCTCTAAAATATATGGGTTTAAAAGAAGGAGAGTCTTTATTAGGATTAAGAATAAATTATATTTTTATTGGCAGTTGTACTAATTCTAGAATAGAAGATATTAAATTAATATCTAAAATTATAAAAAATAAAAAAAAAGCAGAAAATGTTTATGTTTTGGTCGTACCAGGTTCAAAACAAGTATATAAACAAATTTTAAATAAAAAAATTGATTTAATTTTATTAAATGCAGGTTTTGAATTACGTCTGCCAGGATGTTCAGCTTGTTTAGGAATGAATGAAGATAAAATTCCATCTGGGGAATATTGTTTATCTACTTCAAATAGAAATTTTGAAGGCCGTCAAGGTAAAGGAGCACGAACTTTGTTAGCTAGTCCTTTAGTAGCAGCCATTACAGCTCTGGAAGGAAAAATTGTAAATGTATCAGAATATTTAAAATATAATCCTATTAATTAATTATTTATTTATGGAAAAATTTATTACTTTAATTAGTAGAGCAGTTCCAATTTATCTAGAAAATATAGATACTGATCAAATTATTCCAGCTAGATTTTTAAAATTAACTAAAAAAATTAATTTTGGAAAAAATTTATTTAAAGATTGGCGATTTGATCAAAAAGGAAATTTAATAAAAAATTTTATATTAAATCATGAAAAATTTTATGGAGAAATTTTAATAACTGGAAAAAATTTTGGCTGTGGTTCTAGTAGAGAACATGCAGCGTGGGCTATTAGAGATTATGGATTCAAAGTAGTAATTTCAAATTATTTTGCTGATATTTTTAAACAAAATGCTTTAAATAATGGTTTATTAATTATCGAATTAAAAAATACTTTTTTAAAATTTATTTTAAAAAAAATTTTATTAAATCCTAATTTATTTATTGAAATAAATCTTGAACACCAATATGTAAAAATTGAAAAAAAAAAAGAATTTTTTAAAATAGATGATTTTATAAAAAAATGTTTCATAAATGGATATGATGAAATTGAATATATTTTAAATTTGAAAAAAAAATTTAAAAATTTTGAAAAAAAAATTTATTATTATTAAGATATGGAAAAAAATATAGCTGTTTTGTCAGGAGACGGGATAGGCCCAGAAGTAATTCATCAATCTTTAAGAGTATTAGATGCTATAGGAACAAAATATGATCATAAATTTATTTATCATAACTGTTTAGTAGGAGGAATTTCTATAGAAAAAACAGGTATACCAATATCAAAATCTACTTTAGATACTTGTTTAGAATGTGATTCGATTTTATTTGGAGCAATAGGAAATCCCAAATATGAGAATTCTAAAATTAGACCGGAACAAGGTTTATTAAAACTTAGAAAAAAAATGGGGGTATATATTAATATAAGACCTATTAAAGTTTATAAAAAATTATTAAAAATATCTCCGATAAAAAAAAAATATATAGAAAATGTTGATTTTATTATTTATAGAGAACTTACTAATGGAATTTATTTTGGAAAAAAAGGATTATCTCTAAATAAAACAAAAGCATATGATGTTTGTAATTATGAAAAAAAAACGATATCCCGGATAGCAACAGCTGCTTTTAAAGCAGCTTTAAAACGAAAAAAAAAAGTAACATTAGTTGATAAAGCAAATGTTTTAGAAACTTCTAGATTATGGCGAGAAACTTTGAAAGAAATTCATTTAAATTTTAAAGAAGTACAATTAGATTATCTTTTTATAGATAATGCATCTATGCAGATGATTTTTAATCCTAAAAAATTTGATATATTATTAACTGATAATATGTTTGGAGATATACTATCAGATGAAGCTAGTGCAATAACTGGCTCATTAGGATTAATTCCTTCTTCTTCTATTGGAAAAAAAACTCCTATGTATGAACCAATACATGGATCTTATCCACAAGCTGCTGGAAAAAATATAGCTAACCCTTTGGGATCAATATTATCTGTTGCTATGATGTTAGAAGATTTTGGAATGAAAAAAGAAAGTTTTTTAATAAAAAAGGCTGTAAATAATTCTATAAAAAATGGAGTTTCTACTAAAGATTTAAATCCTAAATATTCTTTTTCTACTAAAGAAGTAGGAGATTTTTTAATTAATTATATTATTAAGATTTAAATGAATAGTTTTAATAACAAAATTATTAAATATCTTTTTTTTTAAAAAAGAAAAAAAAAAGAAAAGAATATAATTACTTTATAGTAGAAGGATTAAAAGAAATTAAAATGGCCTTAAAAGCAAATTATATTCCAGAATATATATTTTTATATAAAAAAATATATAAATACGAATTTATTTCTAATTTTTTTAGAAAAAAATTTTTGATTTCATATCAAATATATAAAAAAATTTCTTTTAGAAAAAAAACTGGTGGCATTCTTGCCTCTTTTTTGAAAAAAAAATTTTATATTAAAAAAATAAAAATTAATTTAACTACTTTTTTACTAGTTTTAGAAGGAATAGAAAAACCTGGAAACTTAGGAGCTATTTTGAGAACAACTGAGGCTGCTGGAATAGATGCTGTATTATTATGTAATAATACAATTGATATATTTAATCCTAATGTTATTCGCTCAAGTTTAGGTGCAGTATTTACAAATAATATAACAATAGATAATTCTGAAAATATTATTTTATGGTTAAAAAAAAAAAAAATTAAAATTATTTCAACATCTGTTAAAAAAAATATAAAAAATATAAAAAATATATATAATCTAAAATTAGAGAAGAAATCTTTAGCCATTGTCATAGGGGCAGAATCAAAAGGATTATCAGAAAATTGGTTTAAATCATCTAATATTATTATTCAGATTCCTATGAAAGGCAAAATAGATTCTCTTAATGTGAGTACTTCAACTGCTATTATTTTATTTGAAATAATAAGACAAAATAATAATTAAATAATTAATTAATTAATATTTATTACTTTGTTTAAAAAAGTAAAATTTTAAATTTTTTTAAATGAAAATGCAACTTCAACAAATAAAATTATTTTTTACATGTTTTCTTATATTGTTTAGTATAATAGATATTATAGGAAATGCTCCTATTATTATTGGATATAAAAAAAAAGGAAATATAATAAATACTAAAAAAATAACATTGGTATCAATGTTAATTTTTTTATTTTTCTTCTTTTTAGGAGATTTTTTTTTAAATTCATTTGGAATTGATCTTTACTCTTTTTCATTAGCGGGAGCTATAATATTATTTTTAGTTTCATTAGAAATGATCTTTGAAATAGATTTATCTAAATTAGAAAAAAAATCTAATATCGAAATTTCTATTATTCCAATTTCATTTCCATTAATTGCCGGTCCAGGATCTGTAACAACTTTAATGTCTTTAAAAACCAATTATGATATTAAAACAATAATGTTGTCATTAATTTTGAATATGATATTCGTATTTTTTGTAATAAAAAATATTGATTTTATAGAAAAAAAAATTAGTAAATCTAATTTATATATTATTAAAAAATTATTTGGAATAATATTATTATCTTTTTCAATAAAAGTATTTGGACGAAATGTATGTAATATTTTTCCAAATGAAAGTCTTATTAAGATTTTTTAAATCAATAAAATTTTGAAAAAAAATATTTCATACATATATTTATTTATATTAATAATTTTTTTATTTATAGAAATAATTTCTTTCTTTTTAGAAAAGAATTTAATTTTTAATATGAATTATCTCTTAAGTTTTTTTCTTATAATTATATTTCTACTTATAAATAGTATTTTCCTGTTACTTGAAAAAATTATTAAATAATTTCGAAATTCATTTGATGAGAATATCTTTAAATGAAAATATATAAATTCGGAGGATCTTCTATTAAAAACTCTAAAAGAGTAAAAAATTTATCCAAAGTAATAAAATCTGTAGGTTATAAAAATACTGTTATTGTAATTTCAGCTATTGGCAAAACTACTAATAAGCTTGAAAAAGTAGTAAATACATATTTTTTAAAAAAATCCCCCTACATTTTTTTATTTGAAATAGAAAAAAATCATTTAAAAATGATTAAAAATTTATTTTTTAATAAAAACTATTATGTTTTAAATATATTATTTTATTTTAATAATATTTATTTTTTTTTAAAAAAAAATAACATATTAAATTATAATTTTATATATGATCAAATTGTGGGAGCTGGAGAATTAATTTCTACTAAAATAGTTAGTGATTATTTAAATTATAAAAATATTAAAAATATTTGGATAGATTGTAGAAATTTTATAAAAACTGATAATTGTTTTCGTGAAGCACATGTAAATTGGAAACAAACAAAAAAAAAAATTAAAAAATTAAATAAGAAATTTTCTTATTTAACTCAAGGTTTTATAGGAGCAGATAATAATTATTATACTACTACTTTAGGAAGAGAAGGTTCAGATTATACTGCATCAATTTTTTCATATTGTTTAAATGCAAAAAGTCAAACTACCTGGAAAGATGTACCTGGCATTTTAAATGCAGATCCAAAAGTTTTTAAAAAAACTACTTTTTTAAAAAGTCTTTCTTTTGAAGAAGCTTTTGAATTATCTTATTATGGTGCCTCAATTATACATCTAAATACTTTACATCCTTTAAAAAAAAAAAAAATTCCATTATATGTTAGATCTTTTTTTTTCCCCAAAAAAAAAGGGACCTTAATTAAAAAAAAAAAACAAATAAATTTTAAAAATTCTTTTTTTATATTAAAAAAAAAAACAATTTTGTTATCTTTTTTTCTTAAAAAAAATTTTTTATATTTAGAAAAAAATATTAGTGAAATATTTAATTTTTTTTCAAAAATTAAAATATTATTAATTCAATATTCCTCAATTAGTTTGACAGTTTGTTTAGAAGATAAATTTAATAATATTATGAATATTATTTTCAATCTAAAAAATAAATTTATTATAAAAAAAATAAATAATGTAGAATTATACACAATTATTCATTATAAAAAATATAATGAAAAAAATTTTGTTAAAAACAAAAAAATTCTTTTAAGACAAATTAATTTTGATACTGCTCAATGGGTTTTAAAAAAATAAATATTTTTAATGTCAATTTGCTGGACTAACTAATTAATTCTAAAATTAATTTAAATATACTTAATAATGAATTTTTTTTTATTTTTAATATTTTTGTTTGGGTTTAGTAATTTAAGATTTTTACATTCTCAAAAATTGAATAATAAAAAAAATTTTTTATTTAATCCAGCTTTTTTTATTTTAAATCATATAAAAGATTCTCATGAATGGAATTTTTTTGAAAAAGAAAAAAAAAATGTTTCTTTTTCATTACCAATATTAATTTTAAATAAAGGATTAAATGTTTTTATGTCAT
The DNA here is from genome assembly GCF_003214255.1 of Candidatus Karelsulcia muelleri. Lineage (GTDB taxonomy): Bacteria > Bacteroidota > Bacteroidia > Flavobacteriales > Blattabacteriaceae > Karelsulcia > Karelsulcia muelleri_B. Next base: position 44,675 of record NZ_CP029011.1, on the reverse strand, counting down.
CAAAATTTAACCATGGAAATAATTTATTAAAAATTAATAAATTTTATTATAGATTTTTTCATGATAAAATTTATCAAACTAATTCCGTTGGTTTTCTAAAAACAGATAAAAATGGTTTTATCCTTAATAAAATTCCTTTTGATTTTTCAATTACAAAAAATGTGTTTTGTTTAATAACATCTCTTTTTATATTATCTTTTATATTTATAAAATTATCTTCTTCTTATAAGAAGAAGTTTGTTAAAAACAAACTCTTTCTTCTCTTAGAAGCAATAATTTTATTTTTAAAAAATGAAATAGTTATTCCTAATCTAGGAAAAAAAAAAGATACATTTTATTTACCATTATTATTAACACTGTTTTTTTATATTTTAGTAAATAATATTTTAGGAATAATTCCTACAGGACCTAATATTACAGGGAATATTAGCGTAACTTTATCATTATCAATGATAATTTTTTTAATCACTTTTTTTAGTTCTAAAAAAAATTATTGGAAACATCTTTTTTTTCCGCCAAATGTTCCATTTTTAATTAAATTTTTATTAATTCCAATAGAAATTTTAGGTTTATTAATTCGTCCTTTTACTCTTTGTATTCGTTTATTTGCAAATATTACAGCAGGACATATAATTTTATTAAGTTTTATTTCTTTAATTTTTATTTTTAAAAATTTTTTTTCAATAGTTATATCTATTCCTTTTTCTATTTTTATTTCTTTATTAGAAATAATGGTCTGCTTTTTACAAGCATTTATTTTTACCTCTTTATCAGCATTATATTTAGGATTAGCAATTAATTAATTTATTTGATTTTTAATAAAAATTATTATATATATATTTAATATTATTATAAAATAATTAATTATTATGGAAAATAATTTAAATTATATAGGATTTTCTGCTTTAGGAGCAGGAATAGCTGTATTGGGAGCGGGATTTGGTATTGGCAAGATTGGAGGAAATGCTATGGAAGCAATAGCTAGACAACCAGAAGCTGCAAATAAAATTCAAACTGCAATGATAATCTCTGCAGCTCTTTTAGAAGGAGCATCTTTGTTTGGAATAGTTACTGCTTTGTTGGCAGTATTAAAATAAGAACCATAATTTTATTATGGATTTAATTACGCCTTCTTTAGGATTAATATTTTGGCAATCAATAATATTTTTACTTACATTTATTATTCTTAGAAAATTTGCATGGAATCCTATAAATAATTTTATAGAAAAACGTGAAAAAAATATAATGAATTCAATAAATGAAGCCGAAAAAGCAAAAGAAAAAATAAAAAATTTTAAAAATAAAAAAAAAAAAATTAGAATAAAAGCAGAAAAAAAAAAGCAAAAGATTTTAAATGAAGCTCAAAAAGAAAAAAAAAAAATAGAGGAAGAAGCAAAAAAAAAAGTGTTTTTAGAAAGTCAATTAATTATTGAAAAAACCAATATAATAATAGAAAATAAAAAAAGAATAGCTTTAGAAAAATTAAAAAATGAAATTTTAAATTTATCAATAATTATTTCAAAAAAAATTTTAACAAAAGAATTTAAATTAAATAATAAAAATCATAATAAATTTTTGAAAAAAATTCTTTCATAAGAATGAAATTATATTCTAAAATTTTAATAAAAAAATATGCAAAAGGATTTTTGGATTCTGCTTTAGAATTAAAAAAAGAAATTTTTCTAAAAAATGAAATAGAAAAATTATTATTTTTAATAAAAAAAAATCATAATTTGGAAAAATTGTTATTAACACCTTTTTTAAAAAAAGAGAAAAAAATAAATTTTTTTAAAAAAATAATTAAATCTAATTTAATACAAAACTTGTTATTATTAATAATAATTGAAAACAAAGAATTTTTATTTAAAAAAATTTGTTTAAAATATATAGATTTTTTTAAAAAAAAACAAAATATAATAGAATTACATTTTCGGTATAAAAATTATATTAATAATAATTATTTAAATTTTTTTTTATATAAAAAAATTCTTTTTCTGATTAAGAAGAAAATTATTATTTTTTTTTTAAAAAAAAAAAAAAATATATTGGGGGGATTTTTAATAAAATTTGATAATAAATATTATGATTTTACAATTAAAAATTTTTTTAAAAATTTTAAACAAAATTTGTTAAAATAAAAATATATGTTGGATATAAAATATGCTGAGATTTCAGCTTTAATAAAAAAAAAAATTTTAAATTTTAATTCTAATGAAGAAATACTTGAATCTGGAATAATAATGAATATAGGAGATGGAGTTGTGAATGTATATGGATTAAATAATGTAATTTATGGAGAAATAGTAGAATTTGAAAATGAAACAAAAGGAATTGTTCTAAATTTAGAAGAAGAAAATGTAGGAGTTATTTTAATTGGACCTTCCCATGGGTTAAAAGAAGGGGAGAAAGTCATTAGAACCGGAAAAATTGCGTCTATAAATGTAGGGGAAGGAATGTTAGGAAGGGTTTTAAATAGTTTCGGGGTTCCTATCGATGGAAAAGGCCCGATAGAAGGAAAAGTATTTAAAATGCCATTAGAGAGAAAAGCACCTGGGGTGATTTATAGAGAACCAGTAAAAGAACCTTTACAAACTGGAATTAAATGTATAGATTCTATGATTCCTATAGGAAAAGGCCAAAGAGAATTAATAATAGGAGATAGACAAACTGGAAAAACTACTCTAGCAATAGATACTATAATTAATCAAAAACAATTTTATGAAAATGGAAATCCCGTTTATTGTATTTATGTATCAATTGGTCAAAAAGCATCAACTTTAGCTAGTATAATAAAAATTTTAAATAAAAATGATGCTTTATCATATACAATTATCTTAACAGCTAATGCTTCAGATTCTGCTGCTATGCAGGTTTTTGCTCCTTTTTCTGGTACTGCAATAGGAGAATTTTTTCGTGATACTGGACGTTCTGCTTTAATTATCTATGATGATTTATCGAAACAAGCAGTAGCTTATAGAGAAATTTCTTTATTATTACGTCGTCCACCAGGCAGAGAAGCTTATCCAGGGGATATTTTTTACTTACATTCACGGTTATTAGAACGTTCATCTAAAATAATAAGTGATAAGAAAATTGCATCTGAAATGAATGATGTACCAAAAAGTATAAAAAAAAAACTTTTGGGAGGAGGATCTTTAACATCTTTACCAATAATAGAAACCCAATTTGGGGATGTTTCATCATATATTCCTACAAATGTTATTTCAATAACAGATGGACAAATTTTTTTAGAAACAAACCTTTTTAATTCAGGAATAAGACCGGCTATAAATGAAGGAATTTCGGTTTCCAGAGTAGGTGCAACGGCACAAATTAAATCAATGAAAAAAATTGCAGGTACTTTTAAATTAGATCAAGCTCAATTTAGAGAATTAGAATCTTTTTCTCAATTTGGATCAGATTTAGATGCTACAACTAAAGAAATTATTGAAAAAGGCAAAAGAAATATAGAAATATTAAAACAATCTATTAATTCTCCATATAGATTAGGCTATCAAATAGCTATTATATATGCAGGTACAAAGAATCTTTTAAAAGATATTCCACTTAAAAAAGTGAAGCTTTTTGAAAAAGAATATTTAAATTATTTAAATAATAATCATTTAAATATAATAAAATTATTAGAACAGGGAAAATTAAATAATGAAATTAGATCTACATTAAAGAATGTAGCCTTAATTATTAAAAAAAAATTTAGATTAAATTAAATGTCTAATTTAAAAGAATTAATAAATAGAGTAAATACAGTAAGTTCTATTGTAAAAATGACTAGTGCAATGAAACTAGTTTCATCTAGAAATTTAAAAAAAACTCAAGAAAAACTTTTAAATTTAAATTTTTATAAATATAATCTCGAAAAAATTTTTAAAATTTTATTATTAAATAATAATAATTTTTTGTTTAAAAAAAACAAAAAAAATACTATACTCTTAATAGTATTAACCTCTAATAGAGGTCTTTGTGGATCTTTTAATAATTTTTTATTAAAAATTTCAAATTATTTAATTAATAATTTTTTTAAAAAAAAAAATATTTATATATTATTTTTTGGTAAAAAAGGAAAAGAACTTTTTTCTAAAAAATATCCTATATTAGTTTATAATAGCAATTTAATAGAAAACATAAATTTTAATATTTTGTCTAATATAATAAATGATATATATAAAAATTATAAAATAGGAAATTTTATTAAAATTATTATGATATATAATAATTCAAAAAATATATATAAAAAATTTATTTCAATAAAACAAATTTTACCAGTTAAAATTAACAAACATTTTTTTTTAAAAAAAAAAAAAGATTTTAGATTTGAACCATCTAAAAAAAAAATATTAAAATTTTTATTTCCTGAAATGTTAAAATTAAAAATTTATAATTCAATCTTAGAATCAAAAATATCAGAACATTCATCAAGAATGATGGCTATGCAAAAAGCTAAAGATAATGGGTTAAAAATTAAAAAAGAATTATTATATTATTTTAATAAAATAAGAAAAGAAAATATTACAAAAGAAATACTTGAAATAATTGGAGGAATTTAATTTTTTATGAAAAAAGTTAGAGTTCGTTTTGCACCCAGTCCTACTGGACCTCTTCATTTAGGTAGCATTAGAACGGCTTTATATAATTTTTTATTTGCTAAAAAAAATAAGGGAAAATTTATTCTCAGAATAGAAGATACCGATAGATCCAGATACAAATCTGGTGCAGAAAATTATATAATTAAATCTCTTAAATGGTGTGGACTTACTGTAGATGAAGGACCAGCAATGAAAGGAAATTATGGGCCCTATAGACAATCAGAAAGATATGAAATCTATAAAAAATATATAAAATATTTATTAGCAAATGATTTTGCTTATTATGCTTTTGAAAAAAAAAAGAAGAAAAGAAATTATAATAGAAAAAAATTATATTTAAATATCTCTAATGAAAAAACTTTTAAAAAAATAATTAATGGAATAGTTTTTGTAATAAGATTTAAAATTCCAAAATTTTTTGGATTAAAAATAAAAGATTTTTTACGGGGCAAAATAATTATTAATTCATTAGATGAGAAAATTATTCTAAAATCTGATGGCACTCCTACATATCATTTAGCCAATGTAATTGATGATCATTTAATGAAAATTTCTCATGTTATAAAAGGTGAAGAATGGTTATCTTCTTTTCCAATAAATATTTGTTTATATAAATATTTTTATTGGATTACTCCAATTTTTTTACATTTACCGTTAATATTAAATCCTTTAGGACAAGGTAAAATTAGTAAAAGAAAAATTTTAAAATTTCCAATTTTTCCTTTAGGATGGAAAGATAAGAAAACTTCCCAAAAATATAAAGGATATAGAGAATCTGGATATTTTCCAGAAGCTTTTCTCAATATGTTAGTTTTTTTAGGCTGGAATCCAGGTGGAACAAAAGAAATTTTTTCATTAAAAAATTTAATTTCAATTTTTCAAATTGAAGATATAAACATATCTTCTGCTAAATTTAATTTTAAAAAAGCAGAATGGTTTAATTGTAAATATTTTAAAAAAAAAACTTATAAAGAAATTCTTTTTCTTTTAAAGAAAGAATTAAAAAAACGTAATATTTTTTATATAAAAATAAAAAATATTTTTTTCTTAAAAATTATTAATTTTTTAATAAAAAAATGTTCATTTATAAATGAAATTATAAATCAAACAATTTATTTTTTTAAATCTCCAGATTTAAATGAAAAATTTTTTTTTAAAAAAAATATTAAAAGGTTCCATTCCTTAATATGGATTTTTTTAAATGAAAAAAAATTTAATATTTTAAATATTAAAACTTTAATTCAAAAGTTGGACTTGGACCAAAAAAGATATTCTATTATGCAATTATTACGAATTTCTTTAGTTGGATCTTTAAAAGGATTGGATCTGTTTTTTATTATTTCAATAATAGGAAAAAAAGAATCATTAAAACGGATAATAAAATTTATAAATTATTGTCTTTAATTTTTTTTTAAAAAAAAGTAAAAATCCAATAATTATAAAAGGAATACTCAATAATTGACCAGTATTTAATTTAAATAAAAAAAACATTTCGTTTGGTTGAGGTTCTTTTAAAAATTCTAAGAGAAACCTTATAGACCAAATACATATAAGAAATATACTAAAAATATATCCATTAAATTTATTTTTTTTATAAAGAAAAAATAATATTTTATATATTATTATATAAGAAATAGATTCATATAATTGAGAAGGATATCTTTTTATCTTCAAGATTTTATCTTGATATAATTGGATAAAACCAATAGAAAAAGGAAAAGCAAAATTAGATTTTTTTCCATTAATTTCAGAATTAAAAAAATTTCCGATTCTTATAATCGAACCACTAAAAGCAATTATTATACAGAATCTATCACAAAGCCAAAAAAATTGTTTTTTAATAAATTTTTTATTATAAAAAAATGTAGAAATTAATAATCCTATAGCAGCCCCATGACTAGATAATCCTTGATAGCCTATATATTTAGAATTTTTTATTGGAAAAATAGCTTCAAGCAAATTTGTTTTAAAATAAAAAAAATCATAAAATAGAACATGTCCTATTCGTGCACCTATTAAAAGACCTAATAAACTATATTTTATCAAATGTTCATCAATTTTATAAAAATATTTAAGTTTTTTAATACCCAATAAAAAAGATATAAAAAAAAAAATACTATATATATAAAGTTTAAACCCAAATATATTTAATATTTTTATGGGATCCCAAATCATTTGTTTATTTTATTTGATTTTATTAATTTTTTTAATTGTTTTTTTATTTCAAAATCGGTTATTTTATCAAATAATAATTTGTTATTTGATAATAACAGGCCGGGGGTTACAATTTCATTAGTTTTTAAAAGCAATTGCCAATTTAATTGTTTTAAAGATAACATTTTTAATATTTTTGATGATGTAAAAGGTAAAAAAGGATTAGACAAATTTCCAATCACTCCCATTATTTGAAAAGATATATATATAATAGTTTTTACTCTTTTTTTATTAATTTTCCACGGTTCTTCATCCGTTAAATATTTATTTCCTAAACGTGCAAGTTCCATAAATGTCATTAAAGCATCTTTAAAATGATATTTTTCTATAAAACCTCCTATTTTTAAAGGACATTTTTTTAAAAATTTTAATAGAAAAAAATCTTTTGTTTGAAATTTCTCTGGAGAAGGAACTTTGCCATTAAACAACTTTTTGGTAAGTACAACAACTCTATTAAAATAATTTCCTAATATTGAGACTAATTCTGAATTATTTTTTTTTTTAAAATTTTGCCAACTAAAATTAGTGTCTTTTGTTTCCGGCATATTAGATGTAAGAACATATCTTAAAACATCTTCTTTTTTAGGAAAGTCTTCTAAATATTCATGTAACCATACTGCCCACTTTTTAGAAGTGGAAATTTTCTTTTTTTCAATATTAAGAAATTCATTAGCAGGTACATTATATGGTAAGATATATTCTCCATGAACTTTAAGCATAATTGGAAAAATTATTCCATGAAATACAATATTATCTTTTCCTATAAAATTAATAATTGCTGTATTTTTATTTTTCCAATATTTTTCCCAATTTTTTCCTGTTTTTAAACCCCATTCGATTGTGGAAGAAATATATCCTATAGGAGCTTCAAACCACACATATAATACCTTTCCAGTGTTATTTTTAATTGGAAGAGGAATACCCCAATTTAAATCTCTTGTAATTGCTCGAGGTTTTAACCCTTCCTTAAGCCAGGCTTTTATTTGTCCAGAAACATTTTTTTTAAATTTTTTTGTTTTTATCCATTTTTCTAAAAAATTTTGATATTTATTTAATGGTAAATACCAATGTTTAGTTTTTTTTAAAATAGGTTTTTTGCCAGTAAAAAAAGAATAAGGATTTATTAATTCTTCAGGCGAAATTGAACAACCACATTTTTCACATTGATCCCCATATGCTGCTTTATAACTACATTTAGGACATATTCCTCTTATATATCTATCAGGTAAAAATTTTTTAACTTTTTTGTCAAAATAATGTTCTGATTCTTTTTCAAAAAGAATTTTTTTTTGATAAAGAATTTTAAAAAACTTTCTAGAAGTTTTAAAATGGATTTTAGATGTAGTACGTGAAAAATTATCAAATAATATTCCCATTTTTTTTAATGAGTTTTTAATTAAAGAATGATATTTATTTACTAATTCTTGGGGGGATAATCCTTCTTCTTTTGCTTTTATTGTTATAGGAACACCATGTTCATCTGTTCCAGAAATAAAAATAACGTTTTTTCCATTAGATTTAAGATAACGTACAAATATATCTGCTGGAAGGTAAACTCCTGATAAATGACCAATGTGAATTGGGCCATTAGCATATGGTAATGCTGCTGTTACAGTATAACGTTTTATATTCATTTAATTTATATTTTTTTCTTTCTCTTTCTCTTTCTCTTTCTCTTTCTGGTTGATTAGGTTTACTTTCTTTTTTTCATCTTTTAAAAGATTTCTAGATGGAAAAACTGATGCTATTACTTCTTTTTTAAAATGAAGAAGTATATATTTAGGATTATAAATTTTTTTTAAATAAAAATTATTTCCTATTTCTAAATTACTTATATTTAAAAATATTTTGTTTAAAAAAAAATATTTTAAAATTTTTAATTTTATTTTTTTTAAAAAAAGTTTATATTCACCTCCTTTAGAAACACCTATAGAATGACCTTCAGATATTAGGGGAATGGAAATAGTATATTTATTCTTTTTTTTTAATTCGTAAAAATCTAAATGTATCACATTTTCAGTTATTGGATGAAATTGAATTTCTTTTAAAATTGCCTCCATTTTATAATAATTTTTTATTTTTAAATAAATTTTATAATAATTCATCTTCAAAAGATTTTTTTTTAATGTGGAAATTAAAACAGAAAATGTTATATTTTTTTTTTTTCTATATATTACGCAAGGAACATAACCAGAATTTCTTAATTCACGATTAGATTTTTTTTTTATATTTATTATATTATTCATATATATATTTTTTTAATTAAAATTTCGCATAACTTGTGCAAATATTTTTGCACAATTTAAAATTGTTATTTTTTTTAAATTTTTTTTATTATCTAATTTAATTGTATTTGTTACTACAAGTTCTTCTAAAGAAGAAGTTTCTATTTTTTCATATGCAGATCCTGATAAAATTGGATGAGTAGCAATAGCACGTATACTTTTTGCACCTTTTTTTTTTATAAGATTTGAAGCTATTGAAATAGTATTTGCTGTATCTATTAAATCATCTACAATAATAACATTTTTATTTTTTACATTTCCAATTATATTCATAAAGTCTATATTATTTGCTTGTTTTCTTTCTTTATAACATATAACTACCTCAGCATTTAAAATGCTAGCATAATTTCTTGCACGTTTGGCTCCTCCAATATCAGGAGAAGCAATTGTTAAACAATCTAGTTCCAATTGTTTGATATACTCTATAAATAAAGTTGAAGCATCTAAATTTTCTACAGGAATTTCAAAAAAGCCTTGTATTTGATTTGCATGTAAATCCATTGTAATTATTTTTGTAGCACCAGACACTGTCATTAAATTAGATACTAATTTTGCTCCAATAGGAGTTCTTTTATTTTCTTTTCTATCTTGTCTGCCCCACCCAAAATATGGTATGACTAATGTTATTTTCTTTGCATAAGCACGTTTTGCTGCATCACACATAAATAATAATTCCATCAGATTATCTGCTGGAGGCAGAGTAGATCCAATTAAAAAAACACTAGTACCTCTAACAGATTGTTCAAAATCTGGTTCATATTCTCCATCACTAAATTCCAAGAAATTTATATTTCCTAATTTATCCCCATAAAAATGGGCAATTTCTTTTGAAAGGTGTAAACTTTTTCTGGAAGAAAATAATATAGTTTTTTTTTTCATATTTTTTTAAAAAAAAAATATATATATATTAATATTAATATAATTTTATTGGGCACTGTGGCCGAGTGGTGCTAGGCAGAGGTCTGCAAAACCTTTTACAGCGGTTCAAATCCGCTCGGTGCTTCTTTCAAATTTTTTTATTAAAAATAAAGTTTCTAAAATTCTAGAAGGACTACTTATTCTTTTTACCTTGTTTATGTGGTAAAAATCCAAGAATGCTGGTAAAAACAAGAAACTTTGATTTGATTTTTTATGCAATATTTTACTAATAAAAAACCTGGATCAGAAATTATAAGAATGATATGATTTTAAAATATTCTTTATTTTATAATAATTTTTTATAATTTTTAATATTTTCTGCTCAAATAAAAGAAAATAAAATCTACTTTTTTTAAGATTATTTCCTATTGGGGTTGGAACAATATATAACATTAATTAATTCCTTATTATGATAAATTTTATTTATGAAACAAAATTTCATTTATATAATGAAAAATTATTTTCAAAATTGCTTGGGTTTCTTTTTAAAAAAGAAAAAAAAAAGATAAAAAAAATAAATTATATTTTTTGTGAGGATAAATTTTTAATTAAAATTAATAAAAAATTTTTAAAAAAAAATTCTTATACAGATGTTCTAACTTTTAAGTATTCTGAAAACAATATTATTTCTGGAGAAATTTTTATTAGTATTAATAGAATAAAATTTAATTCGTTAAAATTTAAAAATTCATTTTATGATGAATTAAAACGTGTAATTATCCATGCTGGATTACATTTAATAGGATATAATGATATTAAAAAATATGAAAAAAATTTAATGTCTAAAAAAGAAGATTTTTATTTATTTTTTTTTAAAAAAAAAAACATTATTAATAAATATTATGTTTGATCAGAAATATGATGTAATTGTAGTAGGTGGGGGACATTCTGGATCAGAAGCAGCTCTAGCAGCTTCTAATCTTGGATCAAAAACATTATTAATTACAACAAATATATATAATATAGCACAAATGTCATGTAATCCCGCAATGGGAGGAATTGCAAAAGGACAAATAATTAAAGAAATTGATGCTTTAGGAGGGTATTCAGGTATAATAACAGATAAAAGTATGATTCAATTTAGAATGTTAAATAAATCTAAAGGACCTGCAATGTGGAGTCCTAGAGCCCAATGTGATAGACTAAAATTTTCGAAAGAATGGCGTTTAATTTTAAAAAAAAATTATAATTTAAATTTATATCAAGATACTGTTATAGATTTAATTATTAAAAATAATAAAGTAATTGGAGTTAAAACCATTCTTGGAATTACTATTAAAAGTAAATCAGTAATATTAACAAATGGTACATTTTTAAATGGAATTATCCATATAGGAAAAAAACAAAAAAGTGGGGGGAGAATTTACGAAAATTCTGTAAAAGGATTAACAGAAAAATTAAAACAATTTGGATTAATTTCAGGAAGAATGAAAACAGGGACCTCTCCCAGATTAGATGGAAAATCTTTAGATTATTCGAAAATGATTGAACAATTAGGAGATTCTCCAATAGAACCTTTTTCTTTTTTAAGTAAAAAAAAGAGAATGAGAATAAAACAAAAAAAATGTTATCTTACCTATACAAATTTAGAAACTCATAAATTATTACGTGATAAATTTAATTTATCTCCTATTTTTAATGGACACATTAAATGTGTAGGTCCTAGATATTGTCCTTCTATTGAAGAAAAAATTTATAGATTTTCTAATAAAGATAATCATCAAATTTTTGTAGAACCAGAAGGTTGGAATACTCAAGAAGTATATATTAATGGATTTTCTACTTCTATGCCAGAAGAAGTTCAATATAAAGCATTAATTACAATTCCTGGATTTGAAAAGGCTAAAATGGTTAGACCAGGATATGCTATAGAATATGATTATTTTTATCCTACACAATTAAAAATTAATTTAGAATCAAAAAAAATTGAAAATCTTTTTTTTGCAGGTCAAATAAATGGAACAACAGGATATGAAGAAGCCGCAGCACAAGGCTTAATAGCAGGAATAAATGCTAATTTAAAAATTAATGAAAAAGATCCATTGATTCTTAAACGAAATGAAGCCTATATAGGAGTACTTATTGATGATTTAATTTATAAAGGAACAGAAGAACCATATAGAATGTTCACTTCCAGAGCAGAATATAGAATCTTATTAAGACAAGATAATGCCGATGAAAGATTAACCCCTATTGGTGAAAAATTAGGATTGGTAAATTATGAAAGAATAAAAAAATTAGAATTAAAAAATAAACATTTAAAAAAATGTTTTTCTTTTTTTAAAAGAAAAACAATTAAATTTGAATTAGCGAAAAAATTTTTAAAAAAATCTTTTATTAGAAAAGAAAACATTAAATTAGGTGATTTTTTATCGAGGCCAGAAATTTCTATAGAAGAAATAAAGAAGTTATCGTTAGTAAAAAATTTTATGAAAAAGAATAAGATCAATAAAAAAATTTTATATTTAATTTCTCTTAGAATTAAATATAAAGGATATTTTAAAAAAGAAGAAGAAAATGTAAAAAAAATGTCTAAATTAGAAAATTTAAAAATTCCAATTAATTTTAATTATAAAAAGATAAAATCTCTTTCAATTGAAGCAAAGGAAAAATTAATAAATTATAAACCCAATTCTATTGGAGAAGCACTTAAAATAAGTGGAGTTTCTCCTTCAGATATAAGTATATTAATTCTTTTTTTAAGAAAATAAAAATTTATATGAAAAAAGAAAATTTAAATTTTTTAGAAAAAATTATAGAAAAAGATTTAAAATCAGGATTTACCAAAAACAAATTACTTTTTAGATTTCCACCAGAACCTAATGGTTATTTACATATTGGACATGCTAAATCTATTTTTTTCAATTTTAAATTAGCAGAAAAATATAAAACCTCAGTAATATTAAGATTTGATGATACAAATCCAATAGAAGAAAAAAAAAAATTCATTGAATATATAAAAAATGATATTCTTTGGTTAGGCTTTAAATGGAAGAAAGAAACTTATGCATCTAATTATTTTAATAAACTTTATTTTTTGGCTAAAATTCTTATAAAAAAAGGAAAAGCTTATGTTGATGATCAAACCCAAGAACAAATCCAAGAACAAAAAAAAAATCCTTTTGAAGAAGGAATTGAAAGTCCATATAGAAAAAGATCTATAAAAGAAAATCTTTTTTTATTTGAAAAAATGAAAAATGGATATTTTCATGACGGTGAATGTGTTTTACGTGCAAAAATAGATATGAAATCCCCAAATATGAATCTTAGAGATCCTATAATGTATAGAATTATCAAAAAAAAAAATCATTTTAAAACCAAAAAAAATTGGTGTATATATCCTACTTATGATTGGACACATGGCCAATCAGATTATATAGAACAAATATCACATTCTTTTTGTTCTTTTGAATTTGAAAATCATAAACCATTATATAAATGGTTTTTAAAAAATATAAAAAAAAAAAATAGTTTAATTCCTAAACAATATGAATTTTCTAGGTTAAATTTAAATTATAATATTTTAAGTAAAAGAAAATTACAAATTTTAGTAAAAAAAAAAATTGTAAATGGATGGGATGATCCAAGAATGCCTACGTTAGCAGGACTTAGAAGAAGAGGTTATACTCCAAAATCAATAAATAATTTTATAAAAAAAATTGGTCTCTCCAAACGAGAAAATAATATAGATATTTCTCTTTTAGAATTTAGTATTCGAAAACATTTAAAAAAAATCTCTTATAGAGTAATGGTGGTAATAAATCCAATATTATTAATAATTGAAAATTATCCAGATGATAAAGTTGAATGGTTAAATTCTGAAAATTTTCCTAACCAATTAAAAAAAAACTATAGAAAAATTCCATTTTCAAAAAAAATATATATAGAAAATGAAGATTTTTTAGAAAAAAAAACAAAAAATTTTTTGAGATTCTCTTTAGGAGAAGAAATACGTTTAAAAAACGCTTATATTTTAAAAGCTAATAAGATTTATAGAAATTTAGATGGTAGCATAAAACAAATATATTGTACTTATGATAAAAAAAGTTTATCGGGGTTTACAAGGAAGAAAAAAATTAAATGTACATTACATTGGGTTTCTAAAATTCATGCTATAAAAATTAAAATAAATATATATGATAATCTTTTTCTTGAAAAGAAATCTGAACAATTAAAAAATTATCTTGATAAGATCAACAAAAATTCATTAAAAACAACAATTGCATATGCAGAACCTTCCATAAGAAAAGCAACAATTTATAAGAAATTTCAATTTCAACGAATTGGATATTTTTGTTTAGATAAATTAAGTTTTTGTTTAGATAAATTAATTTTTAATAAAACTGTGAGTTTAACATAATAATTTTAACTGGACAAACTATTGAAGCTTTTTTACAATTTAAAAAGGTCCCCCAATTTTTGGTTTTTAAAATAAAAAAATTTTTTTTTTTTATAGAATTTAATAAAAAAGATTTTCCATCTTTTTTTGACATTTTAAAATGTAATGGAGAAGATTCTATACAAGAATAACAACCTATACATTTTTTTCTTTTAAAACTTATAATAAACATTACTTTTCAATTATTTTATACAATTTATCTGATAATTTAATATTAAAATTAATAGGAAAAGTACAAAGATCTCCTTTAAAAGCTATATTAGTTTTTATATCATTTACCATTAATGATTTCACAAAAGTTTTTTTTATTCCAGTCTTCATTCCTATAATATAAATAGAATCATTTAATTTTAAATGAAATGATTCTATTAAAAATTCTCCAATCATAGATTTTTTATAAAAATTTTTTACTTTTCCTAAATAAATTTTTTTTTTAGGATAAAAAAAATCTACTTTATTTTTAGTAGACCATTTTTCAATTTTATTTCCTAAATAATAGCCACTATAAAAACCTCTATTATAAACATTATTTAATTTTTGTAACCAAAAATTAATTTTAGATTCTGGAATTGGTTTTTTTTTTAAAATTAAATCTATAGCTTCTCTATAACAGGAGGTTGTATTAGCCACATATTCAGGAGATCGTGCTCTTCCTTCTATTTTTAATAAACTAATTCCTGAATCAATAATTTTATCTAAAAAATTTATTGTACATAAATCTTTTGATGATAATAATGATTCATTTTTAACATCTAAATAAATTCCAGAATTTTTCTCTATTAAGGTATAATTTTTTCTACAATTTTGTTTACATGATCCTCTATTGGCAGAAGAATTATATGAATGGAAACTTAAATAACATTTCCCTGAAATTGCCATACATAATGCTCCATGACAAAAAATTTCAATTTTTATTAATTTGCCTGAAGGCCCTAAAATTTTATTTTTTTTTATATTAGAAATAATATTTTTAATTTGAATTAAACTTAATTCACGACTTAAGACAATAGTATCTGCAAAAAAAGAATAAAATTTTATACTTTCAATATTTGTTATATTTAATTGTGTAGATATATGCACTTTTAAATTAATTGATTTAGCATAATTAATAATTGATTGATCCATTGCTATAATAGCATCAATTCCAAATTTTTTAGCATTATTTGCTATTTTTTTAATTAAAAATAAATCATGATCATATATAATCGTATTAATTGTTAAATATGTTTTAATATTTTTATTTTTACATTGTTTTACAATAAATGGAATATCCGAAATAGAAAAATTATTAACAGATCTAGTACGCATATTTAATTGATCTAATCCAAAATAAATCGAATCAGCTCCTGAATTAATAGCTGCTTCTAAAGCTTCAAAACTTCCTACAGGTGCTAGAAGTTCTACTTTTTTTGATTTATGCATAAAGTTAAAGTATTTAAACTATGAAAAGTGAAATTATTCATTTATTAAAAATAAATAAAATTCCTCATGCTATTTTGTTTTTAGGTCCTGAAGGGTGTGGTAATTTAATTACAGCTATAAATTTTTCTAAAAAAATTTTCTGTAAAGAAGATGATCATTCATGTTTGTTAAAATTTAAAAATTTTCAACATCCAGATTTACATTTTATATTCCCTTTACCTAAAAAAAATCAAAATATTTTTAATAAATGGAGTATTTTTTTAAAAAAACAACCATATGGTTGTTTTTCAGATTGGATCAAATGGATAAAATCAAATGAATGTTTTATATATAAAGAACAAATAGAAAATCTTTTAAAAAAGATAACATATAAAAGTTATGAAAGTGATTATAAAATAATAATATTATGGATGCCAGAAAAATTAACACTTTATTCTAGTAATAAATTATTAAAAATTTTAGAATTTCCTCCTAAAAAAACCATTTTTTTATTAGTTGGGGAAAATGAAAATAACATATTACCGACTATTTTATCTAGAATATTTCTTATACGTTTTAAGAAATTTTCTTTTAAAGAAATAAAAAAATTTTTAGAAAAAAAATTAAAAATTGATACTATCCAATCTAAACAAATTGCTTTAAAAGCAGAAGGAAATTTAAATAAAGCTTTAAAATTAGTAAATAATTTACAAGAAAACTATTTAGAAATTAATTTTATTTCTTGGATAAGAAATTTATTTTTCATAAAAAAAAATCCTATTTTTTTCGAAAAAATTATTCTTTTTTCTAAAAAAATAAATTTTTGGAAAAAAGAAACCCAAATAAAATTTTTGTTATATTTAATAGAAATTTTCAGAAAAGCTTTTCTACAAAAATATAATAATTTTCTTATAAAAGAAATTCCATTAACTTATAATAAGTTTAATTGGACAAATTTTTGTTTATTTATTCATAAACAAAATATAGAACAAATAAATATAGAAATTAATAAAGCTATCTATGAAATAGAAAAAAATGCTGTTGTTGAAATAGTTTTTTTAGATTTATCATTAAAAATAAATGAACTTTTTAAAAAATCAAATAAAATAATATGAATAATATAAGAAATTTTTGCATTATTGCTCATATAGATCATGGAAAAAGTACATTAGCTGATAGATTATTAGAATTTACTAAAACAATTTCAATAAAAGAGAAAAAAAATCAACTACTAGATAGTCTTGAAATTGAAAGAGAAAGAGGAATTACAATAAAAAGTCACCCAATTCAAATGGAATATAAATATAAAAAAAAAAAATATTTATTAAATTTAATAGATACTCCAGGTCATGTTGATTTTACTTATGAAGTTTCTAGATCTATTTCAGCTTGTGAAGGGGCTTTACTTATAATAGATGCCACAAAAAGTATACAATCACAAACAATTTCTAATTTAGAACTTGCATTAGCAAGTAATCTTACGATAATTCCTATTATAAATAAAATAGATTTACCTTATTCTAATATTGAATTAGTAAAACTTGAAATAATAGAATTATTAAATTGTCATAAAAATGATATATTATGTACAAGTGCTAAAAAAGGAATAGGAATAAAATCTATAATAGATTCTATTATTAAAAAAATACCATCTCCTAAAGGAGATATTAACTTACCTTTACAAGCAATTATATTTGATTCGATTTACAATCCTTTTAGGGGGGTTCAAACATATTTTAGAATTAAAAATGGTATGTTAAAAACAGGTCAAAAGATAAAATTTATGTCAACAAATATTGTTTATAATGTGGAGGAAATAGGAATTTTTAAATTAAAAAATTTAAAAAAAAAAATTATTCATGCTGGCAATGTAGGTTATTTAATTGCTGGAATTAAAAATCCTTCTGAAATTAAAGTAGGAGATACATTAACAGATGCTATAAATCCAGCTAAAAATCCGATAGAAGGATTTGAAGAAGTAAAACCAATGTTATTTGCAGGATTTTTTCCTAGAAAAAAAGAAAAATATGAAGAATTCAGATTTTCTCTAGAAAAATTATCTTTAAATGATTCTTCTTTATCCTTTACACCAGAAACTTCTTATGCGTTAGGCACTGGGTTTAGATGCGGGTTTTTAGGATTACTTCATATGGAGATTATTAAAGAAAGACTTGAACGTGAATATAATATAGATGTAATTCCAACTATTCCAAATGTACACTATAAGGTTTTTTTAAAAAACAATTTGAACTTTTTAATAAATAATCCTTCTGATTTTCCAGAAAAAAATAAATTAGAAAAAATTGAAGAACCTTATATTAGAGCTAATATAATAACTATTCCACAATTTATAGGAAAAATAATACAATTATGTATTGAAAAAAGAGGAATTATAATGAATCAAACTTATATTACTAAAACTAGAGTAGAATTAATTTTTGAATTACCTTTTTCTGAAATTATTTTTGATTTTTATGATAAATTAAAAACCATATCTAAAGGATATGCTTCTTTTGATTATTCTCATTTAGAATATAGAAAATCAGATATTGTTAAAATTGAAATCATTATAAATGGAAAAATTGTAGATGCTTTTTCAACCTTAGTTCATAGAACAAATTCTTTTTTAATAGGAAAAAAAATCTGTTATAATCTTAGTAAGATTATTCCTAAACACCAATTTGAAATTCCTATTCAAGCCTCTATAGGAAAAAAAATAATTTATAGAGAAACAATTAAATCCCTACGAAAAAATGTAATTTCTAAATGTTATGGAGGAGATTTTACAAGAAAACGAAAATTATTAGAAAAACAAAAAAAAGGTAAAAAAAAAATTAAAACTTTTGGAAAAGTAGAAATTCCTAAATCTGCTTTTATTTCAATTTTAAAAAGTTCAAAAAATAAAGATTTGGAAAAATAAATTTAAATTTTTATATTACATATAAATTATTCCTCAGTAGCTCAGTTGGTTTAGAGCACCTGACTGTTAATCAGGGGGTCGCTGGTTCAAATCCAGCCTGGGGAGAACATAAGATTATTACTCCCATAAAAATGAAAAGATCCGCTAAATTAAAAATAACATTTAAAAATTTTAATTCAACATTTCTAAAAAGAGGAATATAATTAGGCATTTTTATTTTTAATAATTTAACATAGAACATATCTACAACACAACCACACAAAAAAAAAGAATATCCTTTTTTATAAAAAATATTTGAAATTCCTTCATAAAAATTCCAAGAATGATTAATAAATCTTACTCCCTTATTAAAAATAATTCCATAAAATAAACAATCAATTAAATTGCTAATAGCCCCTGCCAATAATAAACAGATAGATATTTTATTTTTTTTATAAAAAAATTTTAAATTTCTAATTAATATTATTCTAATAATACTAATTATTAGTTTTTCTAAATATCCATATTTTAAATTAAACCCATATCCAATTCCAGGATTTTCATTAAAAATTAATTGAAACCAATTAAAAATTTTTAAACTTTGTCCTAATTTAAAATGTGTTTTTATATAAATTTTTATGATTTGATCTAAAAAAATTAATAATATTAACATAATTTTTTATTATTCTTTTTTTTTTAATAAAATTTTAATTTTATTTTTTTCAATAAATGAAAAAATCCCATTTTTTAAATGATTAATTACAATTAATTCTGAAGTAAGAGTTTCTTCACAAAGAAAGTGTTCATTCAATTTTAATATTTTATCTATAAAAAAAGATTTTTCTATATAAAGATAAATTTTATCTGTTATTTTATAATTAAAAAATTTTCTTATATTTTGGATTCTATTTATTAATTCTCTAGAAAAGCCTTCTTTTTTCAGAGTATCTGAAATAGTAGTATCTATTGCTACAGTTATTCCATAATTACACAAGGCGCTCCAACCTTTAAGATATACTGTTGATATAAATACATTTGTTTTAGACAAACATATTTTTCTATCATTGATATTTAATCTTAAAAAATTTTTTGTTTCTATTTTTTTTATATTTTCTATAGTTAAGTTATTTATTTTTTTATAAATTAAAGTTACAACCTTTCCAAATTTAGGTCCAAGTAATTTATAATTTACTTTAATTTCTTGTTTAGTAACACTAGAAAGTTTGTTTTTTGAAAAAAATTTTATTTGTTTTATATTTACTTCTCTTTTTAGAAGATTTAAAAATTTATTAAATTTAAAATTATTGGTATTGATTACTATCAAAGCTCTTTTTAAAGGTTGTCTAACTTTTAATTTTTCTTTTTTTCTTAATGAAAAAATCATTGATGTTATTTTCTTAGCTAGCCTCATTTTTAATTCTAAATTTTTATTTATAGCTTTAATATTATATTGAGGAAAATCTGATAAATGTACACTTTCAAAAGATTTTTTTTTTAAATAAAAATTTAAATTTTTATAAAAATTTTCCATAACAAATGGAGCTATAGGAGATGATATTTTATATATTGTTGATAAACAAATATACAAAGTTTGATATGCAGAAATTTTATTTGTTGTATAATTTTCTTTCCAAAATCGTTTCCTAGATAATCTTAGATACCAATTACTTAAATTTTCTATTACAAAATTTTCAATTTTACGTACTACTTTGGTAGGTTCATAATTATGATAATAATAATCTGTTTTTTTTATAAGAGAATTTAATTCAGATAAAATCCATTTATCAATAAATGGTCTTTTTTTTAAAAGAATTTTTTTTTCTTTTAATTTAAAATTATCTATTTTAGCATAAATATAAAAAAAATAATAGACATTATATAATGTTCCAAACAATTTTTGTTTTATTTTTTCAATAATTTTTATATTAAATTT
Source organism: Candidatus Karelsulcia muelleri (assembly GCF_003214255.1). Taxonomy (GTDB): domain Bacteria; phylum Bacteroidota; class Bacteroidia; order Flavobacteriales; family Blattabacteriaceae; genus Karelsulcia; species Karelsulcia muelleri_B. The sequence goes on along the minus strand of NZ_CP029011.1, from coordinate 24,022 downwards.
AATATTCTCCCATGGAGAAGAATTTGATATTAAATACCATCTAATAGTATCAGGACCATATTTCTTTATAATTTTAAAAGGATTTATAGTATTTCCTCTACTTTTAGACATTTTTTTTCCTTTTTCATCTAAAACTAATCCATTAGATATTACATTTTTAAATGAAATTGAATTAAATAACATGCAAGAAATTGCATGTAATGTAAAAAACCATCCTCTTGTTTGATCAACACCTTCACAAATAAAATCTGCAGGAAACATTATTTTTTTTTCAATTAAAAATTTCTTTTCAAAAGGATAATGTAATTGTGCATATGGCATAGCACCTGAATCAAACCAAACATCTATAATATCAGATTCTCTAATCATAGGTTTTTTATAATTAGAGATTAAAATAATTTTATCTAAATTATGTTTATGTAAATCTATACTATCATAATTTTTATCTGACATATTTCCTATAATAAAATTTTTCAAAGGATTATAACTCATTAAACCTTCTTTCACAGATTTTTCTATTTCATTTATTAATTCTTTTATAGATCCAATTACTCTTTCTTCATCTCCCTTTTTTGTTCTCCAAATAGGTAAAGGAATTCCCCAAAATCTAGAACGTGATAAATTCCAATCATTTATATTTTTTAACCAAAAACCAAATTTTTTTTTTCCTGTGGATTTGGGAGTCCAATTTATGGAATTGTTTAATTTTAACATTTTTTCTTTAAAAAAAGAAGTTTTAATAAACCAAGAATTCAAAGGATAATATAATATCGGTTTTTTGGTACGCCAACAATGAGGATAGGAATGAATATATTTTTCTATTTTAAATACTTTATTTATATTTTTTAAATATAAAGCTATTTCCAAATCTACTGATTTAGCAGGACGATTTTTATCACTATAATATTCATTTTTTACATATTTTCCACTAAATCCATATGGGGTTTCTTTTATAAATTTTCCTTCCATGTCTACTAAGGGAACAGGAATTTTATTTTTATCTAAAATTAACATTGGAGGAATATCCTTTTTTTTAGATAAAAAAAAATCTTCTTCACCAAAAGTAGGTGAAATATGTACTATTCCAGTACCATTTTTTTTAGTTACAATATCACTAGATATAATTTTAAATGCTTTTTCTTTCTCTTTATAGGGGGAAAACCAATTAATTAATTGTTCATAATTACTTCCAATAAGTTTATATCCCTTAAATCCATTTAAAATTAAATATGGAATTTTATTTTTTTTAATTTTTTTTAATTCTTTTTTAGAATTTACATAATAAAAGTTTTTTGATAAAACTTTCTTAACTAATTTTTTAGCTAAAATAATATTTATCTTTAAAAAAGAATAAGGATTATATGTAGATATTATTACATAGTCTATATTTTTTCCTACTGTTAATGCAGTATTCGAAGGTAAAGTCCAAGGAGTAGTTGTCCAGGTTAAAAAATATATTTCTCCAGTTATTTTTTTTAATTCTTTTGGAAGAGTATTTTTTATACATTTAAATTTCACTATTATTGTTAAATCTGTTATTTTTTTATACCCACCAGGGAAATTTAATTCATGTGAACTCAATCCTGTTCCTGCAGCAGGAGAATAAGGTTGAATTTTATATCCTTTATATAATAAATTTTTATTATGAAAATTTTTTAATAACCACCATATTGTTTCTATATATTTAGTTTTAAATGTAAAATATTGTTTTTCTAAATCTATCCAATAACCAATTTTTTTACTTAATTTCAGCCATTCGTTATAATAACGCATTACAGCTTCTTTACATTTAGTATTAAATTTAAATATACTTATTTTTTTTCCTATATCATTTTTAGTAATTCCTAATTCTTTTTCAACTACTAATTCCACTGGTAATCCATGTGTATCCCAACCTGCTTTTCTTTTTACTTTTTTTCCTTTTAAAGTTTTATATCTACAAAATAGATCTTTTATTGTTATAGGAAGTATATGATGTATTCCAGGGGAACCGTTAGAAGAAGGAGGACCTTCATATATTATATATATGTCTTTTTTCTTTTTCTTTTTAAAAAAATTTTTTTTTTCCCAATAAATTATTATTTCATTTGTTAGTTTTTCTATTTCTAAATGTTTATATTCTTTAAACATACTTTTTATGTATCAATTATTTTAATTTTAATTTTAATTTTAAGTAAGTATAGCGGGAACAGGACTCGAACCTGTGACCTTCGGGTTATGAGCCCGACGAGCTACCAACTGCTCCACCCCGCAATATTATATATATATATATTTTTTTAAAAAAAAACAAATAAGTTTTTAATCTATTTTTATTTTGCTAGCATACTTTGTAAGTAAAATAAAATCATTTACAGATAATTGTTCAACTCGTTTATTTAAAATAGGAAGTTTATAAAATTCTGTAGAAAACGATAATATTTTTAATGAATTAAATAATTTTTTTCTTCTATAAAGAAAGGCTGTTTTAACTATATTAAAAAATATAGATTCTTTTATTTTAAAATTTAATTTTTTTTTTAACATTTTTACCACAGCAGATTTTACCCTTGGTTTAGGAATAAAAACATTATTATTAACTGTAAATAAATATTCTATTTTATAAAATGTTTGCATTATTACAGATAATTTCCCATATGATTTTTTTTTATTTTTAGAGGTTATTCTTTCTGCAACTTCTTTTTGAAACATTCCTATACATTCTGGTATATATTCACGATATTTAATTATTTTAAATAAAATTTGTGAGGAAATATTATATGGAAAATTTCCAATTAAAGTAAAAGAAGATAAAAAATATTCTTGGGGATTCCAATTTAAAAAATTTAAATTAAAAATATTATTTTTTATAATTGAAAATTTTTTTTTAAGAAAAAAAACATATTTTTTATCTATTTCTATAAGAAAAACATTTTTAGATTTTAATAATAAATATTGTGTTAACATTCCCATTCCGGGACCTATTTCTACAATAGTTTTTTTAAATGAAATACTATTCACTATTTTTTGTGCAATATTTTTATCATGTAAAAAATATTGACCTAATTTTTTCTTAAAAAACATCTTAATTTAATATTTATATTAATAAAATATATAATATAATATAATATAATATAATATAATATAATATAATATAATATAATATAATATAATATAATATAATATAATTTTTTTTTATGATAAAAGGAAAAATTAGACAGATAAGAGGTCCAGTAATTGATGTTTCATTTGAAAATGAATCCTCTTTACCGAATTTATATGATTCTTTAGAAGTTTTTAATAAAGAAAAAAAACAAATTATACTTGAAGTCCAACAACATATTGGAGACTGTACTGTACGTTGTATATCTATGGATATAACTGATGGCTTAAAAAGAGGACAAGATGTTATTTCTCTCGGAACTACAATTAGTATGCCAGTAGGTGAAGAAATTAATGGAAGAGTATTTAATGTTGTAGGAGATACTATTGATGGGTTAGGTCCTTTGACAAAGTCTAAAAGACTATCAATTCATAGAGACCCTCCTAAATTTGAAGAATTATCAACAAATCTTAATATATTATATACAGGAATAAAAGTAATTGATTTAATTGAACCGTATATTAAAGGTGGAAAAATAGGTTTATTTGGTGGTGCTGGTGTGGGAAAAACCGTTTTAATACAAGAATTAATTAATAATATTGCTAAATCTTATGGAGGATTATCTGTTTTTGCAGGGGTAGGAGAAAGAACTAGAGAAGGAAATGATCTTTTAAGAGAAATGATTTCTTCTGGAATAATAAAATATGGGAATTCTTTTTTAAAAGAAATGACAAATGGCAAATGGGATTTAACTAAAGTTGATAAAACAGAATTAAAAAAATCTAAAGCAACATTTGTATTTGGCCAAATGAATGAACCCCCAGGAGCAAGAGCCAGAGTAGTGTTATCAGGATTAACATTAGCTGAATATTATAGAGATAGTAGTGGCCAAGGAAGAGATGTACTTTTTTTTATAGATAATATTTTTCGTTTTACTCAAGCAGGATCTGAATTATCAGCTTTATTAGGTAGAATGCCTTCAGCAGTTGGATATCAACCGACTTTAGCATCTGAAATGGGAACTATGCAAGAAAGAATAACATCTACTAAAAAGGGATCAATTACTTCTATACAAGCCGTTTATATTCCTGCAGATGATTTGAGTGATCCCGCTCCAGCAACTACTTTTGCTCATTTAGATGCTACAACTGTTTTATCAAGAAAAATTGCATCTTTAGGAATTTATCCAGCTGTAGATCCTTTATCTTCTACATCACGTATTTTATCGAAAGAAGTTCTAGGAAATGATCATTATTTATGTGCACAACGTGTCAAAAAAATTCTTCAACGTTATCAAGAATTGCAAGATATAATAGCTATTTTGGGAATAGAAGAATTATCTGAAGAAGATAAATTAATTGTTCATAGAGCTAGACGTGTTCAAAGATTTTTATCTCAACCATTTAATGTAGCAGAACAATTTACGGGAATTACTGGAAAATTAGTAAATATAAAAGACACAATAGAAGGATTTAATTTCATTTTAGACGGCAAACTAGATAATATAGCAGAAATTCATTTTAATTTAAAAGGAACAATAAATGAAGTAATTGATTCTTCAAAAGAAAAAATAGATATTGCAAAAGATATTGTAAAAGATATAGAAGATGTAAAAGATATAGAAGATGTAAAAGATATAGAAGATGTAAAAGATATAGAAGATGTAAAAGATATAGAAGATGTAAAAGATATAGAAGATGTAAAAGATATAGAAGATGTAAAAGAAGAAGAGGGGAATAATATAGAAGATGTAAAAGAAGAAGAAGAGAGAGATATAGAAAAAGAAAATAAATGAAAATTTTTATTTTAAAAAAAGAAAAAAAAATTTTAGAAATCGAAGGATTCGCTGTGTTTTTTTCTACTGAAAAAGGACAATTGGAATTATTAAATAATCATTGTTCCTTGATATCGATGATATCATCTGGAATAATTAAAATTTATAGTAATTTTTTACTTGAAAATGAATTTTTCCTTGAAAAGGAAATAAAACTTGAAAAGGAAATAAAACTTGAAAAGGAAATAAAAATTTTGTGTAATCAAAATACAACTATTTTAAAAATAAAAATTAATTCTGGTTTTTTAAAATTAAAAAATAATAAGATTATTTTTTTAGTTTAAAAAAAAGTTAATAAACTAATTATTCCTAATTCATAAGAATTAAGACCAAATCCAAATATACTGCCTTGACAAACTTCTGTTATAAATGATTTCTTTCTAATTTTTTCTCTAGAAAAAATATTTGTAATATGAACTTCAATAACCGGGCTTGACACAGATTTGATAGCATCTGCTATTGCTAAAGAAGTATGAGTATATGCACCTGGATTTATAACAATTCCATTGTATTCAAACCCGATATTATGAATTATATCAATAATTTCCCCTTCATGATTACTTTGATAAAAGTAAATTTTTGCAATATTTTTATTTTTAATAGATTTTTTTAAAAGATTAATAAAAATTTCAATGTTTTTTTTACCATATATTTTGGGTTCTCTTTTACCTAAAAGATTTAAATTTGGACCATTTATAATAGCTATTTTTTTCATTTGTTTTTTTTTTATTTGTTTTTTTTTATAAACTTTTTTTTTCTTTTGTTTCAAAAAAATAGTTTCTTTTGTTTTTTTTTCTATTTTTTCAAAAAAATAGTTTCTTTTGTTTTTTTTTCTATTTTTTCAAAAAAAAAATTATCCAATATGGAATTATTATTAAAAAAAATATTATACACCAAAAACCAGAAAAACTTATTAATAAAAATAATATAAACCCTAAAAATTTTTTTAACATTAAAAAAAAATTCAAATTATTTTTCAAGAATTTGAAGAGCTGTAATCATTTCATTTAATTTGCCATTCATAAAATGATCTAAATAATAAATGGATTTATTAATCCTATGATCTGTTACCCTTCCTTGAGGATAATTATAGGTTCTTATTTTTTCTGATCTTTCTCCTGTCGAAATAAGAGATTTTCTTTTTTTAGAAAGAAGTTCATTTTTTTTTTTAAATTCTGAATTATAAATTCTAGCACGTAAAACTTTAATTGCTTTTTCATAATTTTTATGTTGTGATCGTTCTTCTTGACATTCTGCTACTATTCCAGTAGGAATATGAGTTAAACGAATTGCAGATTCTGTTTTATTAACATGTTGACCTCCTGCGCCACTAGCTTTAAAAGTCTCTCTTTTTATATCTGATAAAACTATTTTTATATTATTCTTGTAATAATTTTCTGGAATAACAGCTACTGTTATTGCAGATGTATGTAATCTACCTTGTGATTCAGTATATGGGATTCTCTGAACTCTATGAACACCTGATTCAAATTTTAATTTGTCATAAACATTTTTTCCTTCTATTTCTAATATGATTTCTTTATATCCTTTTATTGATCCTTGTTGCATATTTAATATATCATATTTACAACCTAATTCTTTAAAATAAAGAGTATACATTCTAAATATATCTTCTACAAAGATACAAGCTTCATCACCTCCAGTGCCTGCTCTTAATTCCATTAAAATTTTGTTATAATTTTTTTTCTTTAAATTTAAATTTAAATTTAAAAGATTTTCTATTTTGTTTAAAATATTTTTTTTTTCTAAAAAAAGATTTTTTTTCTCCAAAAAAGCTAATTCTAATAATTCTGAATCTTTTTTTAAAAGATTTTCTATTTCTTTAATATTGGTTTTATTTTTTTTTAAATTATTATAATAATTAATTATTTTATATAAAAATTTATATTCTTTATAAATAAGAATATATTTTTTATAATTTTTTATTATTTCCGGAGTACTAATTATAATTAACTTAGAAAGGGAATTAAATTTTTTTTTAAAAATTTTAATTTTTTTTGAAAAAAAAATTTCATTCATTTTATTTTTATAAATTTTAAATATATATAAAATTATGTTTGATATAACTGAAAAAAAAACCAATAAAATTTATCCATTTAAATATGAAGGAATAGTAGTTAGTGAAGGAGTATTAGAAACGATGACAGACAAGTATGGCTTTTTAAGATCTTCTTATACTAATTATTTATCCTCATCTAAGGATGTTTACGTTTCACAATCTCAAATAAGACTTTTTAGAATTAAAACAGGTGATACTATCAGAGGAGAAGTACGAACTCCAAATACAAAAAAAGGAGAAAAATATTTTCCTTTGAAAAGAATATTTCAAATAAATGGACGATTTCCTACTTCTGTAATAAAAATAAAATCTTTTAAAAAGTTAACTCCATTATTTCCAAATGAAAAATTTAAAATTTCAAAAAGAAAAGTAACTCTTTCTACAAGAATTGTAGATTTATTTTCTCCTTTAGGAAAGGGGCAAAGAGGAATTATAGTAGCACCTCCTAAAACTGGGAAAACGACTTTATTAAAAGAAATAGCCAATACAATTGCTTCTAATCATCCAGAAGTATATTTAATAATTCTTTTAATAGATGAAAGACCAGAAGAAGTAACAGATATGCAAAGAAATGTTAATGGCGAAGTAGTATACTCTACTTTTGATGAACCAGCAGAAAAACATGTAAAAGTAGCTAATATTGTTTTACAAAAAGCAAAAAGAATGGTTGAATGTGGACATGATGTAGTAATTTTATTAGATTCTATAACACGATTAGCACGAGCATATAATACGGTATCTCCTACATCTGGAAAAATTTTATCAGGAGGTGTAGATTCTAATGCTTTGCAAAAACCTAAAAGATTCTTTGGTGCAGCTAGAAATATTGAATATGGAGGTTCTCTTTCTATAATTGCTACTGCAATAATAGAAACGGGCTCAAAAATGGATGAAGTAATTTTTGAAGAATTTAAAGGAACAGGAAATATGGAATTACAATTAGATAGAAAAATTGCGAATAAAAGAATTTTTCCAGCTATAGATTTGAATGCTTCTAGTACAAGAAAAGAAGAATTTTTATTAACTAAATACAATTTAAATAAAATGTTTCTTATAAGAAAACTTCTGGCTGAAATGACGTCTGTCGAGGCAATTGATTTTATCAAAACACGTTTAATGAAAACAAAAAATAATAAAGAATTTTTTCAATCTATTAAATCTAGAAAATCTATTAAATCTATAAATTTAATTAAATATTAATAGTTAATTATTAATCTAATACTTTTATTATAATTTATATATTGGGTCCCCCAATTTATTAATGTTAAAAGTTTATTTCTAAACCCTACGATTTTAATTAAATGTATAGACATCCAAATAAGCCATGCAAAAAATCCACTTATTTTTAAAAAAAAAATATCACAAACGGCCTTATTTCTCCCTATAATTGCCATTGTAATTTTATTGTGATAATTAAAAGGAATTAATTGTTTTTTAGAAAAAAATCTATTAAAATTTTTTGCTAAATGAATTCCTTGTTTCATAGCAGGAAGTGCTATCATGGGATGTCCATTTGGTTTCATAACTGCTACATCTCCTATTGCAAATAAATTTTTTTCCCCTTTAACTTTATTAAAACAATCTACCTGAATTCTATTATTGGCTAAATATTTTTTTTTTAATCCTTTAATTAAAGCCCCTTTAACACCTGCTGTCCAAATAACATTAATTGATTTTAATTTTCCTTTATTTGTCGATAAAATTTTTCCATCATAATCTTTTACAGGATTATTTAACCAAACATTTACCCCCATATTTTTTAAATATTTTAATGCTTTTTTAGAAGAAGATTCTGACATTCCATCTAATAATCTTTTAGTAGCTTGAATTAAATGAATCTTTATTTTTTTATTATCTAATTCTGGATAATCTTTAGGAAAGATTGAAGATTTGAATTCTGCTAATGACCCTGCTAATTCTACTCCTGTTGGCCCCCCCCCCACAATAACAAAATTCATTAATAAACATTGTTTTTTATAATTTGTTTCGTATAAAGCAGATTCAAACCTTTGTAAAATACAATTACGTAAATTTAAAGCTTCCTCAAGAGTTTTCATTGGTAAGGCAAATTTTTCAATATTTTTTTTTCCAAAAAAATTTGTTTTAGAGCCAGTAGCTAAAATTAAATAATCATAATATAATTCTCCCATATTTGAGAATATAATTTGAGTTTTTAGATCTATAAAATTTACTTTAGCTAAACGGAAAAAAAAATTATAATAATTATTTAGAATTGTTCTTATAGATTTTGCTATAGAATCAGGTTCCAAACCAAATGTAGCCACTTGATATAAAAGAGGTTGGAAGGTATGATAATTATTTTTATCTATCAAAACAATTTGGAAAAATTTTCTATTTAATTTATAAGCTACTTGTAAGCCACCAAACCCTGATCCAATAATTACAACTCTTTTTAAATTTGTATTTGGAATATTCATTTCATTAATTATATTTTTACAAAAGATAAACTTAACCCATCTCTTATTGGAATAATTATATTCTCTATTCTTAGATCTTGGGAAAGTTTTTTATTATAAATATTTATATATTTTGAAATTTTATCATAATTTTCTATATTATTAAATAGTTTGCCATGCCAAAGCACATTATCTGATAAAATAATTCCTCCACTATTCATTTTAGAAATGACAAGATCAAAATAATTTGAATAATTTTTTTTATCAGCATCTATAAAAACTAAATCAATTTTTTTAAGATTTAAATTGGGAATTATTTTCAGTGCATCTCCCTGTAGGGAGGAGATTTTTTTAGAAAAAGGAGACAAATGAAAATATTTATCAGAAATAATTTTCCAATTTTTATTTTTTTCAATTGTAATTAATTTTCCTTCTTTTTTTAATCCTTCTGCTAAACAAAGAGTTGAATATCCAGTAAAAGTTCCTATTTCTAATATTAGTTTTGGATTAACTAATTTTGAAATTAGACTTAATAACCTTCCTTCATAAGGAGTTATAGACATTTTTGAATAATGTGTTTTTAACAAGGTTTCATGTCTTAATAATACTAAGTATTTTAATTCCTTTTTAAAATTTTTATTAATATAATTATCTATTTTTAAAGTAATTAACATAAATAAATTTAATTATTTTATTTTTTTTCTTTTTTTTATTTTTTTTATTTTTTTTATTTTTTTTATTTTTTTTAGCTCTTTTAGAGAGTTTAAGTTTAAGTTTTTTATTTTTATTTTTAATTTTTCTATTTTTTTTAAAAAAAAACAGATTTTCATCTTCCTCTTCTTCCTCTAACTCAAATTTAGATTTAGAGGGAGAGGATTTTTCTTTTTTTATTTTTGGTACATATTTTGTAAATATAGAAGAATGAGATACAAAAAATCTTTGATAATTTTTTTCTAATTCTAGAATTTTAAATTCTGCTTCTTCAAATGGTTTTAATAGTATCCCAGATTTTTTAATTAGAAACCCAAGAGGTGCAAAAGCACATATAGTAGTTTCATTAAATTTAACTATTACTCCTTTAGAAAAAAATTTTATAATTTTTCCAATCTGGATACTTCCTATCGGAAATATTTGTTCAAGGTTTTCCCAAGGATTTTTTGTTAATTGTTTACAACCAAAATTCAGTTTTCGTGTCATTACATCTAAACCTAACACAATTAGTTGAACTAAATCTCCTTTTTTATAAATATCTAATCCAGATTTTATTTTTTCTGTCCATGAAATATCAGAATTATATAATAACCCTTCTATTCCAGGTTCCAATTCTAACCGAACGCCACAATTAGTAAAACTTTTAACAGTACCAATATTTCTCGTCCCTAATGGATATTTATTTTCTATATTTTCCCAAGGATCTGGAGAAAGTCTCTTCATGCTTAAAGACATTTTTTGAGCTGAATGCTCTAAATTTAAGATTAAAATTTTTACTTTTTCTCCAATTTTTACAAAATTTTTTGCAGATTTTAATTGTTGATGCCAAGACATTTCAGATACATGAACTAATCCTTCTACACCTGGAAAAAGTTCTACAAAAGCTCCATAATCTGTTACCACACTAACTGTCCCTATTAATACTTTTCCTTTTTTTAGTTTTTTTTCGAAATGAATCCAAGGATTAGTTTGTAACTGTTTTAATCCCAGTTGAACTCTATTTTTAATTTGATCAATTGATAAAATCACAAAATTAATTATTTGTCCAACTTCTAATTTTTCTGAAGGATGGTCTATTCTTTCCCAACTAATATCTGTAATATGACATAATCCATCTATTCCACCACCTACATCTATAAAACTCCCATAATGGGTTAAATTTTTTACTATTCCTATTAATATTTGACCTTTTTCTAATTGAGAAATTAATTTTTTCTTTTCAAGATCTTTTTCTAATAAAATTTTATGTGAAACAACCACATTTTTTGTTTTATTATTTATTTTTACTATTTTTCCCTCCATTGTTTGGCCTACATAATAATCAAAATCTTTTACAGGCTTTTTCTCTATTTGAGAGCCTGGTAAAAAACATTCAATTCCAAAGAAAACTACTATTAGACCACCTTTAGTACGAGCAGTCACAAAAAATATTATTATTTCATTTTTTTTCCAAGAATTTTGAATCCTTTCCCAAGATTTTAATTTTTTTGCTTTATTATAAGATATAATTAATTTCCCTTTATAATCCAATTTTTCTACAATTACTTCAATAATATCATTTATTTTAGGAAATTTTTTATTTTCACGAAATTCATTAAAAGGGATTAAACCTTCAGCTTTAAATCCAATATCGAGAATAACATTTCTATCAATTAATTGAATTATTTTTCCTTTATAAATATAAAATTCCTCTATTCTTTGTAAATTTTCAGTATATAACTTTTCAAGTTTTTTTCTTTTTTTTATTTCTTTTTTACTAAAAGATACTTCATAAGAACTCCAATCAAAATCTGATAATTTAACATTTTTATTTAAATTCATTATATCTTCTAAACTTGAAGAAATTTTTTTTTTTTTATTAGACATAATTCTGTTTTTTTAATAATAATTCTGTTTTTTTAATTAATTATAATAAATAATTTTTTAAAAATAAAATTTAGTTGTTTTTTTTAATTTTCTTTAGAAGATTAAATTTATTAATTTTAAACTGCATCATGATGATTTTATTCCTAAATAATCTATTTGGGTACGTCTTAAATCTCCATATTTTTCTTTAATTTGTTTTAATTCTTTTTTTATTATTTTTTTTTGAAAAAAAATATCAGTTTTTATATTAGTAAAATAAGATATATCTTTTTTTAATTTTAAATAATCTTTTTTTATTTTTTCATTTTCTAATTTAGTAAGTGAATTTAATTTTAAATTTAAAATTGCTTTAACTTGTTTTTCTGATAAATTAAATTTAATTAATAATTTTTTTTTTGCATGATTTTTCTCTTTAGAAGATTTAATTAATTCAATTACAGTTTCTATATTGTCTAATACTAAATAAAAACCTTTTATTATATGTGCTTTTTCTTTTGCATTTTTTAAATCAAATTTCGATCTTCTAATAATAACTTCATGTCTATGATTTACAAAATGTTTTATTATATCTTTTAAATTAAGTTGTACTGGTTTGCCATTAACTAATGCTATATTATTAACACTAAATGTTGTTTCTAAAGGAGTATATTTAAAAATATTTTTTAATAATAAATGTTTATTAACATTTTTTTTTAAATAAAAAACTATTCTCATCCCAGTTCTATCAGATTCATCTCTAATTTTAGAAATTCCTTCTAATTTTTCTTCTTTAATTAATTTAAGGGTTTTTTTTATTAAATCTTCTTTCCTTATTTGATAAGGAATTTCTTTAATAATTAAACAATAACAGCCGCCTATTTTTTCAAAAAAAACTTTAGATCTTAATAAAATTTTGCCCCGTCCTGTTAAAAAAGCTTTTTTTACACCTTCATATCCATATATAATTCCACCTGTAGGAAAATCAGGAGCTATTATATCTTTCATAAGTTCTTCTATCGAAATATCTGTATTCTCTATATAAGAACAAATAGCATTTATAGATTCTACAATATTATGAGGAGGCATATTGGTCGCAATTCCAACTGCTATTCCTGAAGAGCCATTTATTAATAAATTCGGAATAACAGTTGGAAGTACTATAGGTTCTTTACAAGAAGAATCAAAATTAAGTTTTATATCTACTGTATCTTTTTTAAGATCAAATAACATTTCTTCAGAGACTTTTTGAAGTTTAATTTCAGTATATCTCATTGCTGCAGGAGGATCATTATCTATAGATCCAAAATTCCCTTGACCATCTATTAAAGGATAACGTAAAGACCAACTTTGTGCCATTCTTACTATAGCCTCATATACTGAACTATCTCCATGAGGATGATATTTCCCTAACACATCACCCACAATTCTAGCAGATTTTCTATAATTTTTCTTATTAAAGGCTCCTTGTTCATACATTCCGTATAAAACTCGTCTATGAACAGGTTTTAAGCCATCTTTTCCATCAGGAAGTGCCCTAGAAACAATAACAGACATAGAATAATCTATATATGAAGCTTTTATTTCCTCTTCAAGATTTATTGAAATAATTTTTTCCATTCAATTCAATTCAATTAAATTAAATTAATCATATTAGTCTTTTGAAAACTTTTTTTTATTAAAAAGAAATCTACTTCTTTATTAAAAATAGAATATCCTATTTTTTTTAATAAAGAAAATTTAATTTTGTTATTTTCATTTTTTTTATCATGTTTCATAAAATCTATTATTTTTGATATATGTGAATTATAGATTTTGATATTATCATATAATAATGAGATTATCATATTTATTTCTTCAAATTCCTTTTTTGTTATCATTTTCATTTTATATGAAATCCAAGATTCACATATCATTCCTATAGCTATACTATGTCCATGAGAAATTTTTTTATTTAAATTGTAAATAAAATAACTTTCTATTGCATGTCCAATCGTATGACCAAAATTTAAAATTTTTCTTAATCCTTTTTCTAAAGGATCTTTTTCTATTATAGAATTTTTTATTTTTATAGCATTTATAATTAAATTATAACTATATATTAGTTTTTTTTTTTTTAAAATCAAATTTTTTATTTTTTTCCAGAGATTAATATCTGATATTAATCCATATTTCATTATTTCTGCAAATCCTGATTTCAGATCATTTTCTGATAAAGTTTTTAAAAAATTATTATCGATTATAACTCCTTTAGGAAAATTAAATAATCCAATTTCATTTTTTAATGATAAAAAATTAATAGCTGTTTTTCCACCTATAGAGGCATCTATCATCCCCAGAAGAGTAGTAGGAATATTAATAAAATTTAATCCTCTTTTAAAAACTGAACATGCAAATCCACCCAAATCTGTTATTACTCCTCCTCCTAAATTAAAAAAAAGACTTTTTCTATCTGCATTTATATCTAATAATTTTTTCCATATAACTTTACAAGTTTCAATATTTTTTTTTTCTTCACCTGAAGGAATATTTATTATATAATATTTTTTTAAAAAATCTATTTTAGATAAAAAATAATTTAAACAATTTTTTTTTGAAATATTATCTACTAAAAGTATTTTTTTAGAAAAATTTTTTAAAAAAAAATTCTTTTTTTTTATATAAGAATCTTCACCAAAATAAATTCCATAATATGGGGTATTTAATATTTTCATAATTTTACCTTATAATAGCTTTTATTTTTTTTATAAAAATAAATTTTAATTTATTAATAGTTTTTTCAATTATAGTTTCAGTTAAATTATTTTTCAAATTTTGAAAAAAAAAACTTATAGTATAAGATTTTTTTCCAAAAGGAAAATTTTTCGAATTATATTCATCTAATAAATGAATTTTTTTTAAAATTTTATTTTCTTTATAAAAAGAAAGTTTTTTTATTTCTTCAAAAGAAATTTTTTTCTCAATGAGTAAAGAAATATCTCTTCTATAAATAGTAAAATTATATTTATGATATTTTTTTTTAAAAAAACTTTTTTCTTCTTTTTTTAAAAGAAGAAGAATAATATCCCAATTTATATCTGCATATAAAATATTCTGTAAAATTTCAAATTCTTCTAAAATAGCCTTTTTAATATATCCAATATTACAAATTATATTTTTTTTATAATTAAAGTAAATTCCGTTTTTATATATTTTTTGATTCTCAACATTTATTCCACATCTAATTATTAATTGTTCTATAATTCCTTTAAATTTAAAAAAAGAATTATAATTATTATTCTTTGCACAAATTATTCCAAGAGTTTTATTTTCTAAAATATTTTTTTTATAAAAAAAATATTTTTTTCCCCATTCAAAAAATTTATATTTATTTTTATTCGATGAAATTTTTTCAAGTATCCCAAATAAAAGATTATCTCTTAAAAAAGAAAAATTTTTATTTTTTGAATTAAAAATAAATATTTTTTCATAAAAATTATTATTTTCATATTTTGAGTATTTTGTTTCAGTTAAAGAACTATTTAAAATTTCATAAAAACCATGTGAATTTAATTGATTAGAAATCATATTTTCAATCATCTTTTCTTTTTTTAATAGAAAATTTCTTTTTTTACAAGAAAAATAAATTTTTTCTTTACAATTAAAATGATTATATCCATATATTCTTAATATTTCTTCAATAACATCTATTTCCCGGGTTATATCTTTTCTAGAGAACGGAATTTTAATTTTTAATCCATTAAAATTTTCTTTTAAAACTTTAATTTTTAATAAAATTAATATTTCTTTTATTTTAATAAAATTTAAATTATATCCAATAATATTATTAATTTTGTTAAATCTTATAAAAAGATCTATATTTTTTTCTGGTTTTTCTGGATAAAAATCCACTATTTTGGAGGAAATTTTTCCTCCAGAAAGTTTTTTTATTAATAATGCAGCCCGTTTTAATGCATAAATATTTAAATTGGGATCTAATCCTCTTTCAAATCTAATTGAAAACTCATTTTTTATATTATATTTTTTGGCAATTTTATAAATATATTCTGCTGAATAATCAGCACTTTCAATAAAAATATTTTTTGTTAATTTCTCAACAATAAAATTCTTATTAACTAATAAACCTGCTATACAAATAGGATTTTTCTCATTAAATAATATTAAATCATTTTTAGATGAAAAAAATTTTTTATTAAACCAAAATTTTTTGGGGGATTCTTTTAAAGAAAGAGAAAAATTTTTAATTTTATCTAAATCATAAATTCTGATAGGTTTCCCTAATTCATACAAAATAAAATTTTCTATATCTAAAATGTTATTTGTAGAAATACAACCTATATTATTTAGGTAATTTTTTAACCAATTAGGAGAATCTAAAACTTTAATATTAGATAAAGTAGTATAAGAATATCTTATACATTTTTTATTTTTTTCGATAAAACATTTAAGGTTTTTAAAATTAATTTCTTTTTTAAAAAGAGAAACAGATGGGAAATCTTTCATTTTAGATTTAAATCCTCTAGATTTTAGAGCAATATTTAAATCTCTTGCTATTCCATAATGACTCATTACATCTCTCCTATTAGTAGGAATATTTAATTCTATTAAATAATCTTCTTGAAAAGAATTTAAATTTTTTATTTTTTTTAAATTTTCTACTAAAAGTCCTATATCAGTTAATATTTTACAAATAAATTTAATAGATACTTCAGTATCAAGATACAATTTTAACCAATTAAAAGAGATTTTCATTTAGATAAAGGCATAATTAATATTAATATTTCTTCTTTTTTATAATTCTTCATAAGAGGTGATATTCTACAAGAAGAATTATTATTTAACATTTCAAATTTAATATCCTCACAATTAATGTTAGATAATATTTCTATTAAATATTTTGAATTAAAAACTATTTCTAATGGTTCTCCATCATAATTACAAAATAAATATTCAAATGCTTTCTTATTATAATTTATATCAAATGAAGATATTTGAGATCTTTTTTTAGAAAAATTTAATATTATTTGATAGGTTAATCTATTTGAAAATAATGTTACCCGCTTAATAGCATTAAGAAAATAATTTTTATTTATAATTAAGATTTTATTATACTTCTTCTTCAGAAGAGATTTATAATTTGGATAATTTCCATTTAGAAGACTACATATAATTTTTTTGTTTTTAAAAAAAAAAGATGTATTTAAATCATTATATGATATATAAACATTATTATTTGTATCATTTAAATTATATTTTAATAAATTTAAAGGTTTTTTAGGAATAATCAATCTAATTTCTTTATTAAAACTCAAATCTTTTATAGAATATTTTACTAACAAATTAGAATTTGTTGAAACAAAATTTGAAATATTATTTTCTATATCAAAAAAAACTCCATTAAGAACTGGACGAATTTCATCATTTCCTACTGCAAATAAAGTATTATTTATAATATTTAATAATATTTTTTCAGAAATTAAGAAATGATTATTATTTCTTAATAAAGAATATTTTGGATATTCTTCTGAAGAAAAAATAGATAAATCATATTCTCCATTCTGAGAAAGAATTTTTAATTTATTTTCTTTTTCTTTACAAAAAGTTAAAGGTTGTTCTGGAATCTTTTTTAAAATTTCTAGTAAAATTTTATGAGGAATTACAGCACTCCCAAAATTAATAGAATTAATATTTAGACTAATAGTCATAGTAATTTCTAAATCCGAAACAGTTATAGTTAACACATTTTTTTCTTTTATTTTAAATAAAAAATTTTCTAAAATTGGTAATTTATTAGTTATATTTATAACATATAAAATATCTTTTAAGGATCGTAATAGCTCATTACTAGAAGATATAAATTTCATATTTTTTTAATTTAGTAGGATCAAAAATCTTATTTTTTTTTTTTTTTAAAAAAAAAATATTTTGAATACAATCTATTTCTTTTTTTTTTTCTTTTTTAATTAATTGGAATGAAGCTTTTTTCAAAAATTTTTGATTATCAATTTTTTTTTTAATAAATTTTAAAAAAAGTTTATAAAAAAATATTTTTTTATTAATCTTTTCTTTTTCTTTTAAAGAAAGTTTTTTTATTTTTTTTTTTAAAAAAAATTCTTTTCTTTCAAATGAAAATGAAAAATAATTTTTTTTTTCTTTTTTTAAAAAAATTAAAGAACTTATAATTCCTAATTTTAAAAATAATGAATAAAATAAAAAATTTTTATTTTCAATTAAAATAATTAATTTTTCTTTTTTTCCAAATTTATTTAAAACACATAATTTTCTAATTTTTTTTAAAAAATTAAGAGATCTATTAAATTTTTTAATAAATTCTTTTTCATAAATTGAACTAATTGGAATTGGCCAATTAGTAATGATTAAATCATTATCATAATTTTTTAATTTCAAAAATTGCCAAATTTTTTCTGTTAAAAATGGAATATAAGGATGAAATAATTTTATTATTTGTTTAAAAAAAAATATTGTTTTATTTCTTATTTTTTTATTTAAAATTTTAGATTTTATTTTTTCTAAAAAAAATGAACAAAAATCATTCCAAAATAATTTATAAATTAAAAGAAAAGATTCTGAAATTTTATAATTTTTTATATAATATTTTATCAATTCTAAACATTTATTCAATTTATAATAAAACCATTTAATGGTTAATTCATCAGAATAGTTTGGTTTTAAATAAAAAACTCCTTTAAAAGATTTTATTAATTTAAATGCATTCCAAATTTTATTAGTTAAATTTCTTCCTTTTATACAAATATTTTCATCAAAAATTAAATCAATTCCTGCATTTGAACTTAATAAAACTCCAACACGAACGGCATCAGCACCATATTTTTTAATCAAATCAATAGGATTCGGAGAATTTCCTAAAGATTTAGACATTTTTATATTTTTTTTATCTTTCACTATTCCAGTAAAATAGATATTTTTAAAAGGATAATTATTCATTAAATAATATCCTGACATAATCATACGTATTACCCAAAAAAATAAGATATCAGGTGCAGTCACTAAATCTTGAGTAGGATAATAATACTTAATTTCATTATTATTAGGATTTCTAATGCCATCAAAAATAGATATAGGCCATAACCAGGAAGAAAACCATGTATCTAAAACATCATTTTCTTGTTTAAGATCTTTATATGATAAAAAATTATTATTACTTTTTAAACGTGCTTCTATTAAAGCTTCTTCAATTGTTTCTGAAACAACATAATCTTTATTATTGTAATAATAAACCGGTAATCGATGACCCCACCATAATTGACGAGAGATATTCCAATCATTAATTTTATAAAGCCATTGATAAAAATTTTTTTTAAATTTCTCTGGATAAATATTAATTTTTTTCACAAAATTTAAAGTAGGAAAAATAAAATCTTTCATTTTTATAAACCATTGTAATGATAATTTGGGTTCAATTATAGATTTTGTCCGTTCAGAAATTCCTATTTTATAGATGTAATTTTCAATTTTTACTAATTGATTTTTTTTTTTCAAAAATTGAATAATTTTTTTTCTTGCTTTAAATCTATTTAATCCCAAAAAATTTAATCCATTTTTATTTAAAAAGGCTTTATCATCAAATAAATTAATAATTGATAAATGATGTTTCTCAGCAATTAATTTATCATTTAAATCATGAGCAGGAGAAATTTTTAAACATCCTGTACCAAAATTCATATCAACAAAATCATCTTCAATAATAGGAATTGATTTTAAACTTAATGGATTAAGTACTCTTTGATTTTTTAAAAACAAAAATCTTTTATCATTTGGATTAATGCAAATGGCTGTATCTGCTAGTATAGTTTCTGGTCTTGTAGTAGCTACTGTTACAAAATTATTTTGTCCTTCAATTTTATATTTAATATAATATAATTTTCCATTATATTTTTTATATATTATTTCTTCGTTTGAAACGGTAGTTTGAGCATATGGATCCCAATTAACAATACTATATTTTCTATATATTTTTCCTTCTTTATAAAGTTTCACAAATATTTTCGTAACAGAATCAGTAATTTCTTTCTCTAAAGAGAATTTTTTTCTTTTCCAATCACAAGAACACCCAATTTTTTTTAATTGATTAATTATAATTTTTTCATATTTCTTTTTCCATTTTAATGCATAATTAAAAAATTTTTTTCTTCCTATTTTTTTTTTAGAAATTCCTTTTTTTTTTAAATTAAAAACTATTTTGGCTTCTGTAGCAATAGAAGCATGATCTAAACCAGGCACCCAACATGCATTATATCCCTTCATTCTAGCATAACGGGTTAAGATATCTTGTATTGTATTATTAAGAATATGCCCCATATGTAAAATACCAGTAATATTAGGTGGAGGCATTATAATAGTATATGATTTTCTATTATCTGGAATAGATGAAAAATAATTTTTATTTATCCAATATTGATATATTTTCTTTTCTACTTTTTTAGTATCATATCCTTTTAAAAAGTTCATATTATAGGAATTTTCAATTCTTGAAAAGAAAAATCTATTAGAGAATAGAATAAAATATTAATTATATTAGATGAAATATAATATATATATATTCCAGAAGGATAATTATTAAAAAAGAATAACATCATTATATAAAATAATATATATATTCTATTTGTTTTAGATTTATAAAACCTATTCCTTTTCCTTATTTTTGGAAAAAAAAATAATATTAGAATATTAAATATATTAAACAAACTTATATGATTTCCATAAATTGGAATATTAAAATTTAAATTTAAAATTCTATCAGAATAAGATAAATTTTTTGCCCATAAAAACCTTTTTCCTCTTAAATTTATTAATGTTGGAAAAAAATTCATTAATGAATAAAATATAGGTATTTGAATCATATTTCCTAATAAACTATATATCGGATTAATTCCAATTTTTTTATAAAATTCAATTAAAATCTGTGGATTTAAAAAAAATTTTGTTTGCATTAATAAATTTTGCATGAAGAAATTGAACTTATATTGAGAATAAGTAATTGGAGAAAGAAGTAATTTTACTACAATAGTCATTAAAATGATTATTATTCCAGAATTAATATTAGCTTTTTCAAAAAGTTCAAATAAATTTAAAAAAAAATATCTATTTAAAACTTTGGCTATTCCTTTTCCAAAAGGAATTATTTGCTCAAAACCATCTTTAGATTGTTTTAAGATATGATAATCTAATGGTCCAAAATACCATTTATAATCACAATTTAATTCTTCTTCTTTTTTTAAAAGAAAGGGAATTTTTAATTCAGAAAATTTTAATTCGGAATCAGAATTGAGATTTTCAGAATAAATTAAAATTTTTTTTGAATTATCAATTGTTAATTGATTTTTAAAGCATAAAATAGATGCAAAAAATTGTTGTTTATTAGCGATCCAATATAAATTATCTAATTCTTTAAAAGAATATTTTTTTTTATCAAAAAAATTAATTTTATTTTTTTTTGAATTAATCCTAAAGGAGATATTAGTATATTTTTTTTCTATTGTTTTTTCTTTTTCAAGATTTAATATTTTTTGACTCCATTCAAAATTAAAAGAATTTTTTGAGACATATTCAGAAAGACCTTTAGATTTAATAAAAAAATCTATATAATAATTATTTCCTTTATAAACAACATATACATAATCAATAGAAACATTCGGCTCTAATTGAGCATGCATATTTAGAGTATATTTAAATAGATCTTCTTTAATTTCAGGAAGAAATTCAAGTTTATAAGTCTCAATTTTTTTACCAAATTTATTAGTAAATTCTAATCCAAATAAAGAGCTATTCTCTTTAAGAAGAGAAAAATTATCAGTTTCTATAGAGATATTTGTATTTTTCTTTAAAAAAAGATTTTTAATATTTCCACCTATTGTGGAGAAACTTAATTTTAAAACATTATTTTCTAGAATAACTTCTTTTTCTTTAATTTTTTTTAACTTTAACTCTTGAGTTTTAATTAAATTATTTTGAATTAATTCTTTTTTAAAAAGTTCTATTTTTTTTTTATTTAATGAATTTTCTTTTTTCAGATTAAAAAAGAAAAAATAAATTAAAAATAAGAAAAAAATTAAATATATTCCTATTCCTATCAGGAAATATAAATTTTTTTTCCTTTTTTGGTTCATAAGGTTCATAAGGTTCATAAGGTTCATAAAAAACTAAATATATATCTTTTAATTTAATATATATATAAAAAATTTTAACATATAAAAATATATGACTTTTCGGATAGAAAAAGATTCTTTAGGAACTATAGAAGTTTCAAATAAAAAATATTGGGGGGCACAAACGGAAAGATCTAAAATTAATTTTAAAATAGGGAAAAAATATTCTATGCCAATAGAAATTATTTCTGGTTTAGCATATCTAAAAAAAGCTGCTGCAATTACTAATTATGAATTAGGATTTTTATCTAAAAAAAAAAAAAAAATTATTACAAAGGTTTGTGATGAAATATTAGAAGGAAAATTAAATAATAATTTTCCATTAGTTATCTGGCAAACTGGATCACAAACTAATATTAACATAAATGAAGTTATTTCAAATAGAGCTCATGTTTTATCAGGCAAAAAATTAGGTGAAGGAATATCTTCCATTAATCCGAATGATGATGTAAATAAATCTCAATCATCTAATGATGCCTTTACAACTGCGATGCAGATAACATCATATAAAATATTAATTGAAAAAACAATTCCAGGAATAAAAAAATTACGGAATTCCTTAAAATTAAAATCTTTTGATTATAAAAATATTATAAAAATCGGAATAACTCATCTTCTGGATGCTCCGTCCCTAGGACAAGAATTTTCAGCTTATGTTTCACAACTTGATAAAGTAATTAAAGAATTAAAAAACATTATAAATAATATCCTTGAATTAGCTATTGGAAATTGCCGATTTGCTTTAAAAGTAGTGAATTATATTTCTAATTTAACTGGTTTTGAATTTAAAACTGCAAAAAATAAATTTTCAGCATTATCCTCACATGAAACAATAGTAATTACACATGGGATTTTAAAAAATCTTGCAATTTCTCTTTTTAAAATATCTAATGATATTAGAATGATGTCTTCTGTAATTGGAGATGGAGAAATAATTATTCCCTCTTCCTCAGGAAAAATCAATTCCACTCAATGTGAAGCCTTCTGTATGGTTTCAATTAAAGTGATAGGAAATGATACTACTATTTCTCTAGCTTCCGGTTCAGGAGTTTGTAAACCTGTTATAGGTTCGAATTTTTTAGAGTCTGCCAAATTAATAGGTGAGGCTTGTTTTTCCTTTTCTAAAAATTGTATATCTGGAATTAATCCTAATATCCCCCGTATTAAAAAATTATTAAACCAATCTTTAAATCTGATTTAAATGAATTTAATATTCAAAATATAATTTAATTTTTTTTTTAAAAAAAAAATAACTTTATACATAGAAACAATCTTTTTTTTTTCTTTTTTTATAGAAGTAACGCCTTTATTTTTAATTCCACATGGAATTATGTTATTATAATAATGTAAATTTGTATTGACATTTAAGGCAAAACCATGCATTGTTACCAATCTACTTATTTTAATTCCAATTGCACAAATTTTCCTATTTTTAACCCAAACTCCTGTTTCAGGTAATTTGCTATATCCTTTAATTAAAAAATTAAATAGAAGTTGAATTATCACTTCTTCCAGAAGACGTAAATATTTCTTTATCTCTAAAGAGAGATTTTTAATATAAATTATAGGATAACAAACTAATTGACCAGGCCCATGGTAAGTAATATCCCCCCCTCTATCAATTTTAGAAATTGGAATTTTGTTTTTATTAAACAATAAATTTTTATAAAATCCTCTTCTTCCTAATGTATAAACATTAGAATGTTCTACAATTAATAGGTAATTAGGAATTATTTTTAATTGTTTTTGAAAATATCTATTATAAAACAAAATATTAAGAATAATATTCAATAATTTTTTTTGATATTTCCAAGTTACTTGAAATTTTTTTTTTTTTAAGTTTTCAAAAAAAACTTTTTGATTTTTATACAT